>JBJLDM010000038.1:0-24722 GCA_045567135.1 Candidatus Pelagibacter sp. | reverse complement strand
ATATTAAACTCCTTACCAGCCTCAAAGCATTTTTCCCAAACAGATTTAGCGTAAGATGCTTGAATATTAATTTCATAACTATGTTCACCTGTAAAACTAATACGCATTACTCTACATCTTATATTATCGATTAATGCATTTTTGAAAGACATGTGTGGAAATTCTTTATCAGACAAATCTAAATCAGGAATTATTTTTGAAAGAATTTTTTTTGAATTAGGTCCACAGATACTTACAGTACCATAGTGATCAGTAACTGAAGTTAAATACACATCTAATTCAGGCCATTCTGTTTGCAAGTAGTCTTCCAATTTTGAAAGAACATTAGCAGCACCACCAGTTGTAGTAGTCATTAAATAATGGTTTTCTGACAATCTAGTAGTAACTCCATCATCGTAAACCATTCCATCTTCATTGAGCATAAGGCCATATCTGCATTTTCCTATTTCTAATTTTGACCATGCATTTGTATAAACTCTATTTAAAAATTCAGATGCATCACTTCCTTGAATATCTATTTTTCCAAGAGTAGACGCATCTAAAATACCAGCGCTGTCTCTGGCTGCTTTACTTTCTCTTTGTACAGCTTCATGCATACTTTCATTGTCTATTGGATAGTACCAAGCTCTCTTCCACTGTCCGACATTTTCAAATTCAGCTTTATTTTCTACATGCCAGTCGTGTATTGGCGTTCTCCTTGTAATATCAAAAAATTCACCAACGTTTCTTCCAACAATCGCTCCAAATGTTAATGGAGTATAAGGAGGTCGAAATGTAGTTGTTCCTAATTCACCCATTTTTACACCAGCAGTTTCAGCTATAATCCCAAGCGCATGCATATTGGACAATTTTCCTTGATCGGTTGCCATACCTGTTGTTGTATATCTCTTCACATGCTCAATTGACTTAAAACCTTCTCTTAATGCTAATTTTATATCATTTGCAGTAGAATCGTTTTGAAAATCTAAAAATGGTTTAGTTTTACCCAAAGGTTTATCGGATGGAAGTAACCAAATATTTTTTTTGTCAATTTCTTTTGAGGTAATAATTTCTAAGTTTTCATAATCATTATTATTAACTTTTAAAAATTTGTTTGTTGAGTTAACTGAATTTTTTATTACTTGATCAAGTTCAAAATCACCATTACAAGATCCAATACTTATTTGATCTAAACCTGATTTATCTGGTAAAAAAACATTATCTTCATCTCTGAATTTAAGTTTACCACCAGACTGAGTAAATAAATGTACTCGTGGTGTCCATCCTCCAGAAATACCCAAGCAGTCACATTCTTCTTTTGTTTTTTTTCCCACAACAGCGGTACCATCGTCAGATAATTTCATAATCTCAATAGAATTAATTTTTTTGTAACCATTTGTATTAACCACTGAAGATTTCCAATGAATTTTAATACCTAATTTTTCAGCTTGTTTAACTATTAAAGAATTGGTTTTATCTCTTATATCAACTACTGAATTAACAATTACTCCACTATTATTTAAAGAGATGGCAGTTTCATATGCTGAATCATTATTTGTAAACAAAGATACTTTTTGTCCACATTTTACTCCGTAGTAATCTATGTATCTTTTGATAGAAGATGAAAGAATAATACCGGGTTTATCATTATTGTTAAAAATTAATGGTCTCTCCATAGCCCCTGTAGCTATAATTACTTTTTTTGCTCTAATTTTCCAAAGTCTTTGACGAATTTTATCTTTTTTTTCATTTATATCTAAATGGTCTGTTAAATTTTCTCTTGCTAAAAGATAATTGTAACTGTGATAAGCAGCTAATGATGTTCTTGTTTTTATAGTTAAATTTTCAAGTGATTTTAGTGTTTCAATTTCTTTTTTTAACCATTCATTTGAATAAGAATTGTTTATTTTAAAGCATTCATTTTCTTGAAAAAGAGTAGTTCCGCCTAGGATATTTTTATCATCTATTAATACAGTATTTAAATTATTCTTAGCTGCTATTTTAGCAGCTATTATTCCAGATATACCTCCACCAACGACTAAAACATCACAGTGTAAATATCTATGATCATAAATATCCTTGTCTGGTTCAGTAGGCGATTTACCCAGACCTGCTGATTTTCTTATAAAGTATTCGTATAATTTCCAAAAATTAGAAGGCCACATAAATGTTTTATAATAGAAAGCTGCCGGTATAAGAGGAGAGAAAAAATTATTTACCGCACCTACATCAAAATTAACACTTGGCCAACAATTTTGGCTTGATGCTTCTAAACCTTCATATAATTCTATTTCAGTTGCTCTTGTATTTGGCTCTGTCATTGAGGCATCATTTCCAACTTGTACGATCGCATTAGGTTCTTCAGAACCACATGCCATTATTCCTCTTGGACGATGATATTTAAAGCTTCTTCCTACTAGGTGAATATTATTTGCTAATAAGGCTGATGCCAATGTATCACCTTTAAAACCATATAATTTTTTACCGTCAAATTTAAAAGATATTCTAGATGTTTGATCAATAAACTTGCTATTTGTTGTTCTTAAATTTTTAGTCATTACTTTGTAGGGGGTTTTTCACCCATTTTGTATACAGCATGAATTTTATCATTTGATGTATCTCTAACCATGTTAAACCATTTTCTACAACCATGAGCATGATTCCATCTCTCTAATTGAATTCCTTTAATATTTTTTCTCATAAATAAAAACTCGGCCCATTGATCATCACTTAATTCTGTAGGTTGCTTTGGTCTAACAATATGTGCTTCTCCACCTGCAGAAAATTCACTTTGATCTCTTTCACCGCAATATGGACAATTAATTAAAAACATTAGTGAGCTACCGCAGCTGCTCCATGTTCATCGACTAGATCACCACTTACAAATCTATTAATATTAAAATCAGTGTTTAATTTATGAGGTTCGTCGTTAGCTATTGTATGTGCAAATAAATCACCAGAACCCGGTGTAGCTTTGAAACCGCCTGTTCCCCAACCACAATTAAAATATAATCCTTTAATGTGGGTTTTGCTAATTATTGGACTAGCATCTGGACAAATGTCTACGATTCCGCCCCATTGTCTTAAC
The DNA here is from genome assembly GCA_045567135.1 of Candidatus Pelagibacter sp. Lineage (GTDB taxonomy): Bacteria > Pseudomonadota > Alphaproteobacteria > Pelagibacterales > Pelagibacteraceae > Pelagibacter. The sequence goes on along the minus strand of JBJLDM010000038.1, from coordinate 21,655 downwards.
ATTTTCATTCTACTAAAAATAGGGTAGAGCTCCAATATAGCTTTTAAAGTTCCCTCAACAACATCATGGCTTCCTTTTTGTGTGTAAGAAATATAAGCATCTGTTCCTGCGCCTATAACTAATTCACCTTTATCAGATTGGCTAACGTAAGCATGAACCGCATTTGACATGACAACAGTATCTATGATTGGTTTTACTGGTTCAGATACTAATGCTTGCAAAGGCTTACTTTCCAAGGGTAGTTTTATATTCACCATATTAGCAATAACACTTGAATGTCCTGCTGCAACAACTCCAATTTTTTTTGTTTTTATAAATCCTTTTGTAGTTTCTATACCTTCTACTCCGTTCTTATTTCTTTTTATTCCTTTAACTTCACAATTTTGAATTATATCAACACCCATAGAATCTGCACCACGAGCATAACCCCAAGCAACAGCATCATGTCTTGCTGTACCAGCTCTTCTTTGCAAAGTTCCTCCTAGAACAGGATATCTAATATTTTGTGATGTATTTATTATGGGACAAAATTTTCCAACTTCTTCAGTATTCAACCAAACCGCATCAATTCCATTTAATCTGTTAGCATGAGTTCTTCTTTTTAAATCTCTTACATCTTGAAGGTTATGAGCTAAATTCATTACACCTCTTTGACTAAACATTATATTGTAATTAAGTTCTTGTGATAGACCTTCCCATATTTTTAAAGCATGATCGTATAATCCAGCGCTTGCATCCCATAAGTAATTTGAGCGAATGATAGTAGTATTTCTTCCTGTATTACCACCACCTATCCAGCCTTTTTCAACAACAGCTATATTTTTCATATTGTGTTTTTTGGCCATATAGTATGCTGTTGCTAAACCATGACCTCCACCACCAATAATAACTGCATCATATTCTTTTTTTGGCTCAGGATCTCTCCAAGCTCTTTGCCAATTTTCATGATAGCTAAAAGCATTTTTAATTAGAGAAAATATGGAGTATTTGTTTTTCATAATTTGCTCGAAATTACTTGATTAATATTGAATATTCAATGATTTCAAGTTACGCAGCAATATAAAGAAATTTCATTAGGTGCCTCGATTTAAGAGGTTTAATTTTAAACCACTGCACGTCATTTTACAAATATAGACTTCATGATATAAGATTGTCATCTATTAATTGTAAATTTGGAGAGGTGGGTGAGAGGTTTAAACCACAAGTTTGCTAAATTTGCGATGGAGCAATCCATCCGAGGGTTCGAATCCCTCCCTCTCCGCCATTAATAAAGTGGTTTGTTTTTAAAAAAATCTATTATTTCAACTGGCTGTTTTTGTACAATAAAGTTATAGACATTATAGTTTTCCAAAACTCTCTGTACATAGTTCCTTGTTTCTTTAAATTTAATTAACTCTATCCAATTCACATAATCTATTTGTTTTTTTTTGAGGGTTTTTGTTTATTTTTTTCCAATATCTAACTCGTTTTGGTCCAGCATTATATGCCGCAATAGCAAAAGGATAGGCGCCATCATATTCAAGAATTAAACCAGCAATATAATGAGAGCCTAAATTAATATTATATTCAGGATCTCGTGTTAATCGTGTTTTTGAATAAGGTAACTTAGCTTGTTTAGCAACAACCTTAGCCGTGTATGTCATTAGCTGCATCATTCCTTTCGCCCCTGCAGAACTATTAGCTGAAGTATCAAATTCACTTTCTTGTCTTATTATTGATAAAATGAATGCAGAATCAGGTATTTTTCTTCCATTAATTATTTTTGGAGTACCAATTATTGGATAGTTATAATTATTAATAAATCTTTTTTCATATGATGCTAGTTTTGCTATTTGAATTGCAAAATCATATCGTGATATATTTGTAGCTAATTCAGCAGAAAAAATTTCACTTCCATTCTCAATATTGTCCAATGCTAAATGTCTTAAAATATGTTTAGTGTATTTTGATTTATCAAGTTCATTTAACAAATAAACAATTTTCACAAGATCTTTTTCAAAAAATTTTTTCTTATAGCCCATGTCAAAATTTTCCTCCATATTTAAACTAAATTTTTTATCTGGGTAAACTTTCATAAATGATAATTGACCATAATAAGTTGTTAGAAATTTAGCAGATTCTTTGTACCACTTGATACTTTTATCATTGTTACCAAGTTTTTCATGAGCTCTTCCAAGCCAATAGGCACCTCTAGATAAACTTATTGGATATCCAACTTCATTATAAAATTTTTCAAAGTGTTCGATTGCCAGTATTGGGTCATCTAAAAAACTAATTGCAATCCAACCACTCATCCATTCTGCTGCAGCAAAATCTGGACCTTCAGTCATTGCATGCTTGCTTGCAATTGCATAAGCTTGTTCATATCTTTTTTTATAAATTAATGATCGTGCTATGATACGTCTTTCATTCCACCATTTTTCTGGTCTTACAAGATATTTTTTTGTATTTTTTACTTTTAATAAAATTTCTAGTGACGACTCTAGTCTCCCTCTTTTTCTTCTCCATTTAAGTCGCTCATAATTCAAACCTGGATCATTTTTATATTTATATGGAACTTTAGATATAGCGTTATCGACACCATAAGATTTGCTCATTAACAATTGTCTTGCTGTGTATAGAAGTTGCTCTTCTTTAGGTAAATATCTTAGCAGTCTACGTAAATCCCAATATTTATTTTCCCAAGCTAGATATTCTGCTCTGTTAATATAATCTTTTTTATTAAGATATTTTTTATATTTTTTTCTAAAGAATCGTAAATCAGATTTAGACAATTCTGCTTTAATCCATCCTTTTTTAATTAAACTTGTACCTTTGTTAATTTGTCCAGTAGCAATCAAACTTTCACCAAGCACAATTTCTCCATAACCACTTAAAGGAGGGTTATTTTGGAACCACTCAATAATTTTTTTTGGAGAGATTGTTTTTGTAGACATTTTATGTTCTGACAAATATTTAATTCTACCAATTCTAGGGTAGCTAGGGTTGTTAACGATAAATTGTTGATAATCATAGAAACTTGCTTTATTTCCTCTAGTTATTAAATGCCTCCATTGAATGAAGTTATATATGCTTCTGTCATTGGTTTTTTTTGCCAATTTAATTGCCTCTGTCCATCTGCCTTTCTCAAAAGATTCAATTGATCTTTTTGCTAAAGAAAATTTTTTCTTTGAATAATGTTTTGATTTTTTAGCTACTTTTTTAATAGATTTTTTAACAACCTTAGGCTTATTTTTTGGAACAATAATTACAGGTTTTGTTAATTTTTTTTCTTTGATTTTTTCTTCTTTTGGTTTTTTTTCAACTTTTTTTATAATTGGCTTCTTAATAGGTTTTATAATGTTTACAGAAATTTTTTTTTCTTTAACCTCTGGTTTTAAAATTGGTTTTTTAAGCGGATAAATTATATTATTTTCGGAATATAAATTGTTTTTGTGCAAAATTATTGAAAACAGCACTAAAGAAAAAAGAATAATTTTTTTCATATTTTTTTGTAAATGAATATATAATTTATGTTATATATGTTATAAATATTTATGTTCAAAGGTTCAAATGTAGCTTTAATTACACCGTTTAAAGATAATAAGCTCGATACAGAAGCTTATATCAAGATTATTCATTTTCATTTGAAAAATGGCACTAATGGTCTTGTTCCTGCCGGAACCACAGGTGAGTCTCCGACTTTAAATCATGATGAGCATCAAAAAGTTATAGAGATATGTATTAAGGAATCTAATGGAAAAATTCCTGTTATTGCTGGGACTGGGTCAAACTCTACAGAGGAGGCGATCTCTCTAACCAAACATGCCGAAAAAGCTGGAGCTGATGGAGCATTAGTAGTAACACCATACTATAATAAGCCGACTCAAGAAGGTTTATTTCAGCACTACAAGGCAATAAACGATAATACAAATCTTCCAATAATTATTTACAATATTCCAAGCAGATGTGTGATCGATATGTCTGTAGACACAATGTCGAGATTATTTGAACTAAAAAATATTGTTGGTGTTAAAGACGCAACAGGAGATCTGAATAGACTTGATCAGACAATTAAAAAGTTAGGACCAGAATTTATCCAACTTACAGGAGAAGATGGACTTGCTTTTGAGTTTAATAAAAGAGGAGGCGTAGGTATAATTTCTGTAACTGGAAATATTGCACCCAAGTTATGCTCTGATTTTCAAAAATATTCTAAATCAAAAACTGATAACGAATTAAAAGAAGCTGAGCGAATTGATCAAATTCTACAACCTTTACATAAGGCATTGTTTATAGAAAGTAACCCAGCTCCAGCAAAATATGCCGCAAAACTTTTGGGATTATGCAGTGACGAAATTAGATTACCTTTAGTTAAAATTAAAAAAGAAACACAGGAAGAAGTTAAAAAAGCTTTATCATCAGCTAAAATTTTAAGTTAATGAAAAAAAAAACCAATCCTGGTTTAAAAATTGTATCTATTAATAGAAAAGCTAGTTTTAATTTTTTTTTTGAAAAATTATACGAAGCAGGAATTGTATTAAAAGGATCAGAAATTAAATCTATAAGAAATGGTAAAGTAAATATTGCTGAGTCATATGCTATAGAAAAAGATGGTGAAATTTTTTTAGTAAATTCACATATACCTTCATATAAACAAGCTAGTTATTCAAATCATAATCCTAGAGAAGATAGAAAACTTTTACTAAATAAAACAGAAATAAATAAGTTAATTGGAAAAATTAACAAAGAAGGTTTTACTTTAATACCGACCAAGCTTTACTTTAAAAAAGGTAGAGCCAAAATAGAGATTGCAGTAGCTAAAGGTAAAAAACAGTACGATAAGAGACAGACAAAAAAAAATAGAGATTGGAATAGAGATAAAGCTCGATATGTTAGAAAAACAGGCTAAAAAAACCTATTTAGGGTTGGGATCAAATTTAGGCAATAAAAAAAAATATATTGAATCTGCAAAGTTTTTGCTTCAACAAAATAACAAATTTAGAATTGTTAAAACTTCTAGTTTTTATAAAACAAAATCTTATCCTAATTATAAAGATCCTTTTTTTTTAAATATAGTGATTGAAGGAGAAACTACTTTAAAACCTTTGGATTTGTTTTTTTTCGTTAAGCAAATTGAATTAAAACTTGGAAGAAAAAAAACATTTAAAAACGCACCAAGAGAATGTGATATTGATATTTTGGATTATGATCAAAAAGTTTTTAAAATTAAAAATAAAAACGATTTCATATTTATTCCTCATCCAAGACTACATCAGCGGAATTTTGTGCTTTTACCATTGTTCGAAATATCAAAAACTTGGGTATATCCAAAAAAAAATAAGAAAATAAGTGATTTATTGTATAGCTTAGGATCAAACAATCTAAGAACTATTAAACTTACCTAAATTCATATATAAACAAATAATGTTAAAATCTGATGATTTAATAAATAAAGTAAAATCTTATAATAAGTTTCTTAATCCTGAGACTTTGAATAAAGCCTACCTCTTTGCTATTAAAGCTCATGAAAATCAAAAAAGAGATTCTGGTGATCCCTATGTTATACACCCTGTTGCTGTAGCCAACATTCTCACAGAATTAAAACTAGATAGTGCCACTATAGCTACTGGTTTATTACACGATACAATTGAAGATACTCACGCTACATACCAAACAATTAAGAGTGAATTTGGTCAAGAAGTTGCAGATCTTGTTGAAGGCGTAACAAAAATTTCTGTTTTTGAAAATCAGGCTTTGTCAAATTCTAAAGCTGAAAATTTTAGAAAACTAATTCTAGCTACATCAAAAGATATTAGAGTTTTATTAGTAAAGATTGCTGATCGATTACACAATATGAGAACTATTAATTCGATTGATAAAGTTGAAAAAAGGCAACGTATTGCAAAAGAAACTATGGAAATTTATTCACCACTAGCAGACAGAATGGGTATGAATAGAATTAGAGATGAGTTAGAAGACCTTTCTTTCGATGTATTAAATTCAAAAGCACGAAAATTAATAAAAGACCGTTTAGATCTTATTAAAGATAATAACTTAATTAGTTTTAATGCAGTTTCAGATGAACTTTTAAATTTACTTAAAGAAAATAATATAAATGCAAAAATTTTTGGAAGAGAAAAAACTCCCTTTTCCCTTTGGAGAAAAGTACAAGAAAAAAGAATTTCACTAGAACAAATCACTGATATTATTGGGTTTAGAATTATAGTTGACGATATAACCTCGTGTTATAAAGCACTAGGAGTTTTTCATAGTAAGTGGAATTGTATCCCAGGAAGATTTAAAGATTACATATCTTCACCAAAGATAAATAAATATCAATCTTTACATACAGCGATTATTGGACCCAATAAAAGGCCTATCGAAATTCAATTGAGAACTATGCAAATGCATGAATTTGCTCAAAGAGGTATAGCTTCTCATTGGAAATATAAATCATCTGAAAAATTTAATTCTTTAACTTGGAAAGAATATGACTGGTTGGCAGATTTAGTTGAAATTATTGATAAAAATGAAAATCCTGAGGATTTTTATGAATACACAAAACTACAAATGTTTCAAGAAAATGTATTTTGTTTTACACCTAAAGGATCGATAATAAAATTGCCAAAAGATGCTACACCTATAGACTTTGCATATGCTGTTCATACCCAAATAGGTGATACTGCAATTGGTTGCGAAATTAATGGAAAAGAAAGTCCACTACAAGCAATACTAACAAATGGTGATGTTGTAAAGATTATAGCATCAAAAAATGTTTCACCATCACTTCATTGGTTAACATCTACTAAGACTGGAAAAGCAAGAGCTTCTATACGAAGATACTGGCAATATAGAGAAAATAAAAAATCACTTAAAATAAAAAAGTATAATACAACGCTATGGATTTCACTTCCTGACCAACCCGGTAGACTAGGTGAAGTTACATCTATGATCGGTGAAAATCATGTAAATATCTCCAGTGTAGAAATGACAGAAAAAACAGACAAAAGCATCAATTTTAGATTTAATTTAATAATTCACGATTTGAAAAACTTTACAAAACTAATTAGTGAGTTAAAACAAAAAGAATATAATTTTAAAATAATAAGACATAAAAACAAAAAATATGCTTTCTTTAAAAGACTCTTTGGCGGTTTTAAAAAGAACTAAAGCACTTCTTGAAGGACACTTCATTTTATCATCAGGTCTACATTCATCCAAGTATGTTCAATGTGCTAAATTGTTAAGCTTTCCACATTTGTCAAAAAAAATATCTATTTCATTAAGTAAAAAAATTAAAAAAAAATTTAAAAAAATAGATTTAATTCTTGCTCCAGCCATGGGAGGCGTAATTATAGGTTATGAAATTGGAAGACTTCTTAGAAAAGAAACTATTTTTTGCGAAAGAGTAAAAGGAAAATTTAAATTAAGAAGAGGTTTTTTTATAAATAAAAATTCAAAGGTTTTAATAATTGAAGATGTTATAACTACTGGAAAATCGAGTTTAGAATGTGTTAAATTAATTAAAAAAGCAAAAGCTATAAATATTGGTTTTGCTTGTATTATTAATAGATCAAATAAAAAATCACTTAAGATTAAAAATAAAACAATAGTTTCACACTTAAAAATTGATGTACCAACATATAAAAAAAAAAATTTACCTCTTTCATTAAAAAAAATTCCTGTAAGTAGCCCAGGTAGTAGGCATCTTAAATGAAAAGACTTGGTATTAACATTGATCATATAGCTACGCTTAGAAATGCAAGAGCTGAAAATCATCCTAATATATTATCTGCTGCAAAGTTTGTAATGAAATGTGGTGCTGATTTAATTACAATACATTTAAGAGAAGATAGAAGACATATAAATGATAAAGATTTACAACTCTTGTCTAAAGCAAAATTTTTACCATTAAATCTGGAAATTGCAGCAAACAATAAGATGGTTAAAATTGCATTACAAAATAAACCAAAAAATGTTTGCATAGTCCCAGAAAAACGAAATGAAGTTACTACTGAAGGGGGATTAAATTTAAAAAAGAATAAAAACAAATTAAAAAATTTTGTAAAAATTCTAAATAAAAATAAAATTAGAACAAGTTTATTTATTGATCCTAATATTAAAAATATAAAAATATCAAAGTTCATAAATGCAAAATGTGTTGAATTTCACACAGGAAAAATATCTAGAAAAATTAAAGCTAAAAAAAATTATAATAATGAATTAAAAAATATTATTAAATGTACAAATTATGCCACATCCATGGGTCTAGAAGTGCATGCTGGACACGGAATAGATTACAAAACAGCTATAATATTATCTAAAATAAAATGTATAAAGGAATTTAATATAGGCCATTTTATAATTGGTGAATCAGTATTTTATGGATTAAAAAATATTATTAAAACATTTAAAAAAATTTGTAGATAAAATGAGCATTCTAGGTAATGGTGTTGATATAGTCGATAATTTAAGAATAAAAAAATCAATTAAAAATAATAATTTTATAAAAAGGATTTATTCAAACGATGAGATAAAAGAGTCAAAAAATGTAAAAAATAAAATAAACTTTTTTGCAAAAAGATTTGCCGCAAAAGAAGCTTTTGTTAAATCATTGGGTATGGGCTTTAGAAATGGGATTAATTTTAAGGATATTTCAGTGAAAAATAATAATTTAGGAAAACCTGAATTATATTTAAATAAAAAAATTAAATCTTTTTTGTCACAAAAACTTAAATATAAAAAATATAAAATACATTTGTCTTTATCCGATGAAAATAGACACTCAATAGCCTTTGTTATTATTAATAAAATTTAAAATATGAAAAAATTTATAATTGAGAATTTAACAACAATTTTTTATGCACTTATAATAGCCATTATAATTAGATCGTTATTCATTCAACCCTTCTACATACCGTCCTCATCTATGGAGCCAAATCTTTTAGTAGGTGATAGATTGTTTGTGACAAAATTTACATATGGTTACAGCAGACATTCATTTCCATTTAGTCCACCGATACTTAATGATAGAATTTTATTTAGTAAACCAAATAGAGGTGATGTAATTGTTTTCAAAACTCCAGCTGATAATAGAACTGATTATATAAAAAGATTGATAGGTTTACCTGGTGACAGAGTACAGTTCATAAGTGGCGACTTATACATTAACGAAGTGCAAATTTTTAAAGATATTAAATCAAAAAATGATAAAATTTATTGTGGCACTAAAACTTTAGATGTTAATACATTTGAAGAAAAATTTGATAATAATGTTAAATTTAAAACTGTTTATAGTAAAGAATTTACCTTTCAAAATTCTGATAAATTTTTAGTTCCAGATAAACACTACTTTTTTTTAGGTGACAATAGGGATTGCTCAAAAGATAGTAGATTTCTTACTAGTGTTGGCTATGTTCATGAAAATAATTTAGTAGGAAAAGCTCAAATAATATTTTTCTCCTCAGACTATAGAAATGGAAGATTATTTCAATTTTGGAAATGGCTCGAAATAATAAGATTTGATCGTTTTTTTAAAAAAATAAAATAAAACAAAATGACTTTAAGTAATTTTGAAAAAAAATTAAAAATAAATTTTAAAAATAAAGATTTGCTAATTAGATCACTTATTCATAAAAGTTTTGATTCAAAAAATAATAATGAAAAATTAGAATTTCTAGGCGACAGAATACTCGGATTTGTAATTGCAAAAAAACTTCTAGAATTATATCCAACAGATAAAGAGGGAACACTTGATAAAAAACTAGCTTCATTAGTTAATAAAAAAATGTGCTTACTTGTTTGTGAATCATTTGAGCTAGAAAAATACATAAAAACAAGCTCATCTAATAAAAAAAACTACAAAATAGAAAATAAAATTATATCTGATGCTTGTGAAGCAATTATTGGAGCAATATTTCTTGATCAAGGAATTAAAGTAGCTGAAAGATTCATTTTAGATTTATGGGCCGAACATATTGGCAATACAATACAAACTAAAATTGATTCAAAAACTAGACTACAAGAATATTCATTAAAAAAGTTTAAAAAATTACCAATATATAAATTAATTGAAAATTCTGGTCCAAGGCACAAACCAACTTTTAAAGTTGAAGTTAAAATTAAAAACGCAAAATCAACAGTTGGAAAAGGTTTTTCTAAAAAAGATGCCGAACAAAGTGCAGCAACAGAATTATTAAAGAATATAAATTTATTATGATTTGGGATGATAAAGGTTTTTTAATATCTAAATTTAAATATAACGAAAACTCTGTAATAGCAGATTTTTTTACTTTAAATCATGGAAGATGTTCAGGAATAATATTTGGCGCTACTTCCAATAAAATCCGAGGATATTTACAAATTGGTAACTTATTTCAATTAAATTTTAATTCAAAAAATGAAAATAAAATTGGATCGTTTAAAGTAGAAATAATCGATCCCATAACGCCATTTTTTTTTAATAATAGAAAAAAATTGCATTGTATTACAGCTGCAATGAGTATGATTAAATTATTGACTGCAGAAAATCAAAAAAACTATAAAATTTTTGAACTTATAAATGAGATATTTACATTACTTAAAAATGATAATTGGATTAAAAATTATATTTTATGGGAATTAAATTTATTAAAATTAGTTGGATATGATCTTGAACTAAAAAAAATAGTTAATAAAGAAAGTAAAAATGATAAAATAGAATATTTTGTTGAAAATTCAAATACTAAAAAATTTGTACCTGCTTTCCTAGTTGAATCTAATATTAAAAATATTGAAATTAATGAACTGTTAAATGGGCTTAAACTTGTAACTAACTATCTAGAAAAAAATGTATTAATTCCAAATAATATTAATCAACCAATCCAAAGAACTGATTTTATTAATCTACTAAAGTTGTAAATTCATTTATTTTAAACTTTTAGCAATTTTATCAGCAAAATAAGTTATAATTGCATTTGCACCAGCTCTTTTAAAGCTTATTAAGGTTTCTAAGATAATTTTGTCACTTACAATACCCTGATTTATTGAGTTAACAATTAAGCTATACTCACCAGAAACTTGATATGCAAAAACAGGAATCTTAAATTTATTTTTTATATTTTTAATAATATCTAAATAAGGTAATCCAGGTTTAACCATTACCATATCAGCACCTTCTTTATGTCTAAAGTAACCTCTCTAATTGCTTCATCACTATTACTATAATCCATTTGATAAGTTTTTTTGTCACCTTTTAGTAAGTTTTTAGATCCAACTGCATCTCTAAAGGGGCCATAAAAACTTGAAGCATATTTGACTGCATATGATAACAACTGGACATGTTGAAAGTTATTTTTATCTAGTGCTTTTCTTATTAATCCAATTCTACCATCCATCATATCTGAAGGTGCTATCACATCACAGCCTGCTTCGGCCTGAATTAATGATTGTGAAATAAGAATTTTTATAGTTTCGTCATTTATTATTTTCCCTGATTTAAGCAAACCATCATGTCCATGTGAAGTATATGGATCTAATGCAACATCACACATTACGCCAATTTTATCTTTGTATTTTTTTTTTATAAAATTTGTAGCCCTGCAAACTAAATTATTTTTATTTAAAGCTTCCGTACCTCTTACGTTTTTTAAACTTTTATTAATGTAGGAAATATAGCAACCATAGGTATTTTTAATGAGACTGCATTTCCAATAACTTGATTAAGTTTATCAATAGAATATCTAAATATACCAGGCATAGATTTAATAGGAATTTTCTTATTTTTACCTTCAACAACAAATACAGGAAGTATTAAATCATTGACTGATAATGTATTTTCACTGACCAGTCTTCTCGACCAATTAGATTTTCTATTTCTTCTAAGCCTTAAATTTGGGTATTTTCCAGTGATAATCATTATCAATAAATTTTTATATGCGACAAAAGTTATATGTATTATAATTATAAATAAAGTATTAATTTAAATTAATGAATAACGTTACTTCTTTAACTGAAATAAAATCTACTAAAACAGCAAGTGATTTTCAAAAGCAAGATATTCATTTCGATTTAGATAAACTTAGAAATGCATGTAATGAAGTTTTAAAAATAAAAGGCTTTGATACAAGTTTAGGAATTCCACATTTTGCAGCTATTTCTCTAAATCAAATCCCAGGCGATCCTGACTCTATTAAAGGAAGCAAAGTAAGAGGTGTTTATTGGACAAAACCAGACTCGACTGGTGTAGAAGTAACAAGAGATGTAAACATTGATGAAAGCAAATATACAGAATTTGTAAAAGATTTTGAACACACATACTTCAAAGAAGTTTATAATGAATTATCGAGAAAATATAAATTGGGTAGAGTAAGACTTTTATTAAAAGAACCTAGATCTACATTAAGTTGGCACAGAGATCCTGAGCCAAGACTACATATACCTATATACACCAATCCAGGCGCTATTATGGTTATTGATAAAGCGGCACAACATATGCCAGCAGATGGATCTGTTTGGGTAACTAATAATTTGAAATATCATAATGCTTTTAATGGTGGTGAAGAAAATAGAGTCCATTTAGTTGCTTGTGTTTTAGACTATAAATTTAATTAATTTTAGTTTATAAATTAATTGAATTGAAAAAAATTTATATTGCATCAGATCACGCCGGTTTTAAATTAAAGAATAATATTCTCTCAAAATTTTCTAAAAATAAAAAAATAATAGATTTAGGTCCTAATTCTAGTATTTCTGTTGATTACCCAGATTATGCAAAAAAATTATCCAAAAAAATTGCATCAGATAAGAGCAGTTTTGGTATACTAATATGTGGATCTGGAATGGGTATGGCTATAACAGCAAACAAAATAAAAAATGTTAGAGCTGCTCTTTGCTATAGCAATAAAAACACCAAATTATCTAGATTGCATAATAACGCAAATATCATTACATTAGGAGAAAGATTAATTAGTAAAAATAAAGCTATTAATCTTATAAAAATTTTCTTAGGGACAAAGTTTGAAGGTGGGAGACACTTAAGAAGAATTAAAAAAATGTAATTATGTCTAGTGAAAGCAAATATTTAAACGACCAATATAAAGGATTTTTTGAAGATAGTTTATCTAAAACTGATCCAGAATTATATAAAGCTATTAATGATGAATTAAAGAGACAACAAGAGCATATTGAATTAATAGCTTCAGAAAATATTGTTTCTCAAGCAGTATTGGAAGCTCAAGGCTCAGTGTTAACTAATAAATATGCAGAAGGTTATCCTGGTAAAAGATATTATAATGGATGTGAACATGTTGATGTTGCAGAAAATCTAGCTATTGAAAGATTAAAAAAAATATTTGATTGTAAATTTGCAAATGCACAACCACATTCCGGAGCTCAAGCTAATGGTGCGGTATTCCTAGCTTTACTAAAACCTGGTGACACATTTATGGGTATGAGTTTAAATTCTGGAGGCCATATAACTCATGGTTTAAAAATTTCAATGTCAGGTAAATGGTTTAATGCAATAAGTTACGATGTTGATAAAGAGTCGGAGCTTATTGATTATGATAAAGTTGAAAAAATTGCTTTAGAAAATAAACCAAAACTTATAATAGCTGGGGGAAGTGCTTATTCAAGAGTAATTGATTTTAAAAGATTTAGAGAGATAGCTGATAAAGTAGGGGCTTATCTCATGGTAGATATGGCTCATTTTTCGGGTCTTGTTGCAGGAAATGGATATCCTAATCCATGTGAACATGCACATGTTGTAACTTCAACAACACATAAAGTTTTTAGAAGCGCAAGAGGTGGTATTATTTTGACAAACCATGAGGATCTGTCAAAAAAATTTAATACTGCTGTATTTCCAGGTTATCAAGGAGGACCTTTGATGCACGTAATTGCAGCAAAAGCCGCTGGATTCCTAGAGGCATTAAAACCTGAGTTTAAGGATTATATTAAAGCAGTTTTAGCAAATGCTAAAATTTTATCAGAAACACTTAAAAATAATGGATTTAAAATTTATTCAGGAGGCACAGATTCTCATTTAATGTTAGTTGATTTACGACCCTTTAATGTAAAAGGAAATTTGGCTGCAGAAAGTTTGTGTAGAGCTAACATTACCTGTAATAAAAACGGCATACCTTTTGATAGCGAAAGTCCAATGGTGACATCTGGTATAAGACTTGGCACTCAAGCGGCAACCACTAGAGGTTTTGGCTTAAAGGAATTTGAAAAAGTAGGAGAATTGATTACAGAAGTCATTGATGGACTATCTAAAAACCCAAGTGATAACAGTAAAGTTGAAGAAGAAGTAAGAAAAGAAGTTATTTCACTTTGTTCATCTTTTCCAATATACAAGAATCTTAGAAAATGATTTGTCCAATTTGTAAAAAAGGAGAAACTTCAGTTGTAGATTCAAGACCGACTGAAGATGGTGCAACTATTAGAAGAAGAAGACTGTGCGTATGTGGTGAAAGATTTACAACATTTGAAAGAATTCAATTTAGAGAAATCATGGTAATAAAAAAAAATGGTCGTAAATCTCCCTTTGATAGAGATAAGTTATCTAAATCTATTTATATAGCTTTAAAAAAAAGACCCATAGACACCGATACTGTAGAAAAGTTTATAACTAAAATTTCACGATCTTTGGAAGAATTAGGGCAAAATGAAATATCGTCAACAACTATTGGTTCATTGGTTATGGATGGTTTAAAAGAATTGGACCCTGTTGCATATGTAAGATTCGCTTCTGTTTATAGAAATTTTAGAGAAGAAAAAGATTTTATTCAGTTTGTAGACAAAATCGATGTCTTCAAAAAAAGATAAATTTACCAATAAAGATAGATTTTATATGAATCTTGCTATTAATTTAGCAAGAGGACAGGATGGATTAACAGGATTAAATCCTTCAGTTGGTTGCGTAATTGTAAAAAATAAAAAAATAATCTCCCATGCTGTAACAAGTATCAATGGAAGACCACACGCTGAGACAATAGCACTAAACAAAAACAAAAAAAATAATAAAGGATCTACAGTTTATTTAACTTTAGAACCATGCACACATTATGGAAAAACTCCTCCATGCACAAATGCTCTTGTAAAATCAAAAGTTAAAAAAGTTATTTATTCTATTGATGATAGAGATCAAAGAACATTTAAAAAAGCTAAAAAAATATTAAAATCTAATAAAATTATAACAAAATCAGGTTTATTAGTTAAAGAAAGTAAAAATTTATATAAAAGCTATAATTATATAAAAAAGAATAAATTTCCTTACATAACTGGTAAACTTGCATGCTCATCTAACTTATATATATTAAAAAATAATACTCACATCACAAATGAACATTCTAGAAAAGTATCTCATTTGTTAAGATTCAAAAATCAAGGTATTTTAACTACTTATAAAACTGTAAATTCAGATAATCCAAAATTGACTTGTAGAATAGAAGGTTTAGAAAAATTCTCTCCTGTAAAAATTATTATAGACAAAAATTTAAAGATAAAAATAAATTCTTATATCATTAATAATTCAATGAAATTTAAAACCATTATTTTTCATAATTCAAAAAATTCTTCAAAAATAAAACTTTTAAAAAAAAAAGGCATTAAATTAATAAATTTTACTTTAGATAGTAATAAAAATTTTGACTTAAAAAAAATTTTTAAAAAGATTTATAATTTAGGAATTCACACACTTTTAATTGAAGCTGGTAAAATTTTAACTTGTAATATCATATCCCAAAAAATATTTAATGAATTTTATCTCTTTAAAAGTGACAAAATTCTTAATAATAAAGATAAAATTAAAGTTTTTGACGTAAAAAAACAGCTAGATAAAGAATTTAAAAATAAATATTTTGTTAATACTTATCTAGATAAAGATAAACTAATACATTATTACTAAAAAAATGTTTAATGGAATTATATACAATCAAGGTGTAATTAAAAAAATTTTAAAAAGAAAGAAAGGAATTAATCTTTTTTTAAAATCAAGTCTTAAGTTAAAAAAAAATAATATAGGAATGTCAGTATCATGTGATGGTGTATGTTTAACGCTTATATCTGTAAAAAATAATTTAATCGAATTTTACTTATCAAATGAAACTTTAGTAAGATCAAAATTTAAAAATATAACAATAGGTAATAAAATTAATCTTGAATTACCAATAAAATTTGGGCAAAAAATTTCAGGTCATATTTGTCAAGGACATGTTGATACTGTTGGTATAGTTAAAAGTATATCTAAAATTGATAAATCTTATGTTTTTGATTTTGTTATAAAAAGTAATTTTAAAAAAAGTCTAATCGAAAAAGCCTCAATTCTTATAAATGGTGTTTCATTAACAATTTCAAAAATTACCAAAAATGGATTTAAAGTTTGGATAATCCCTCACACATTAAAATTAACAAATTTAAAATATTTAAATAAAAAAGATTTAGTTAATATTGAAATAGATATTTTATCAAAATATATAAAAAAATTTTTAAATGAAAAAAAATAAATTTAGTAATATTGAATCGATAATTAAAATATCTAAAAAAGGTGGTATGTACATTTTAGTTGACGATGAAAACAGAGAAAATGAAGGTGATATTGTTTTTTGCGCGTCTGATGTAAGTCCTAAAAAAATTAATTTTATGGCTAAAAATGGGAGAGGGTTAATTTGTTTAACATTAAATAATAATCAGGCTAAAAAGTTAAACTTAAATTATATGGCACCAGTAAATCAATCAAGAAACCAAACAGCTTTTACCGTTTCCATAGAAGCTAGAAAAGGTATCACTACTGGAATTTCAGCAAAAGACAGATCAAGAACAATAAAAATTGCTACAAAAAAAAATGTAAAAAAAAAAGAAATAGTTTCACCAGGTCATGTTTTTCCAATAATTGCAAAAGAAGGAGGTGTTCTAGTAAGAGCTGGTCATACTGAAGCTTCTATAGATATAGCTAAGCTGTCTAAAAAAATTCCTGCCGCAGTAATTTGTGAAATAATGAACGAAGATGGCACTATGTCTAAAGGAGAAGATTTATTTAAATTTGCAAAAACACATAAGTTAAAAATTGCTAAAATTGATGATCTAATTGCTTACAGGTTAAAAAAAGAGAATTTAGTTAAAATAAAAAAGAAATCTAGCATTCAGGTTAAAGGTAAAAAATACTTAATAAAAATATATGAAAATTTATTGGATGGTTCAGAACATTTTGCCTTAATAAAAGGTAAAATTAAAAAAAATATAGCACCACGTGTTAGAGTTATCTCTTCAAATGTGGTTCAAAATTATCTATTAACACAAAAATTGCCTAATTCATTTAATAATACTTTAAATTATTTCAAAAAATATAATAATTGCGTTTTGATATTTATAAGAGATTCTAATTTAAAATCTGTTACACAAACTTTACGTGACTATAAAAGCAAAGGTTTTTATAAAAAAGGAAAGGATAAATTAATCAAAAATTATGGTATTGGTGCACAGATTATTAAATCTTTACAGATAAAAAATATGATATTAGTAACTAGATCTAAAAAAAAAGTTGTTGGTTTAGATGGATATGGAATTAAAATAACTAAGCAAGAAATAATTAAATGAAAAAAATATTAATTGTTATAGCTGATTATTACGATGATATTTCTTCATCTTTGTTAAAAAGTGCAAAAAATAATTTAAAAAATTTTTCACTTAAAGTTATTAAAGTTCCAGGTGTTTTTGAAATTCCTATAACTATTAGAAAAAACATAAAAAAATATGATGCATTTATAGCCTTAGGTTGTGTAATAAAAGGTGAAACGCCTCATTTCAATTTTATTTCAAGTGCATCAACTCAAGCTATAATGGACATATCTGTAGATAGTAAAAAACCAATTGGTAATGGAATAATTACATGTTTAAATATGAAGCAAGCTAAGGCTAGAGGCAAAAAGGGAAAAGAAGCTGCCAAAGCAGTAATTTCAGTATTATCACAATAATATGAGCTTACAATATAGTCCAAAAAATAATCCAAGAGTAATAGTAATTCAAAAACTTTATGGAAAGTATTTTAATAAAGAAGAAAACATAACCTTTCCCAAACATAGATTTAAAAAATTTATTAAAGATGTAGTCAATGGAACTATTGAAAGAGATGATTTAATTAAAGATGAAATATCAAATCATTTAAATTTGGATCTAGATTTAAAAAAATTAGATAAAGTTTTTCAGGTGATAGTTAAAAGTGCAATATTTGAGTTTTTGTATAAACCAAAAATATCCACAAAAATAATTATTAATGAATATTTAAAAGCATCAAATTTTTTTATTGAGAATGAACAAACTAAATATTTAAATGCTTTATTAGATAAAATATCAAAGAAAATAAGAAATTCGAATGAATGAATTTGAATTAATAAAAAAATATTTTCTAAAAATAACTAATAATAATCCTGGTGCAAAAAAGTTAAATGATGATGTTTTTTATGATAAAAAAAATAAATTAGTGGTATCTGTTGATACTTATAACGAGGGCATTCATTTTCCTAATTTTAAATACCCAAATTTAGTTATTAAAAAAGTTATAAGATCGTCAATTTCAGATTTGTTATCAAAAGGTGTTAAACCTGAATATTATTTTATTTCAGGAAGTGGAAATAAAAAAAATTTTACCAAAAAAAACTTATTAATGATTTCAAAATCATTAAAACAAGAACAAAAAAAATATAATATTAAATTATCAGGTGGTGATACTACCAATTCCGATATAGTTTCTTTTTCAGTGTCTACTATTGGGTTTTCAAAAAATATTATTGAAAGAAATAAAGCTAGATTAAATGATGATATATATGTTACAGGAAATATAGGTGATAGTTATGTTGGCTTAAAAATGATTAAAAATAATATTAAAATTAATTCAAAGCTAAAAAAATATTTTATTAATCAATTTTATTGTCTTAATTTACCTTTTAAAATTTATAAGCAAATTTATAAATTTGCTAATACATCTATGGATATATCAGATGGTTTAATTACAGATATGAAAAAGCTAATTAATAAACAAAATTTGTCATTTGAAATAGATGTTAACAAAATACCAATTTCAAAAAATTTAAAATTTTATTTAAAAAAGTATAATAAAAAAAAAAATCTATATTTATTTAATGGAGATGATTATCAAATACTTTTTACAGCACCTAAAAAAAAAAGATCCTTGATTAAATCAATTGCAACTAAAATGAATCAAAAAATTACTCAAATAGGTAAAATTAAACAGGGTTATAAAAAAAATTTAATAAAATTGAACAATAAATCTCTAAATTTAAGTGATTTTAAAGGTTATTCACATAAGTTTTGATAAGTTAAATATTGCCTTTTATTTCTTTTTTTGTAATGTCCGATTTTTAATATTTACTTAATAACTAACAATTAAAGGAATTATGGAATCTTCAGTGTCAAATATACTTCAACTTATTATTTTATCAGGTTTGCTCTCAATCGTTTATGGATATTTTACAGGAAAAAATATTTTAAGCTCTAGTCCTGGAAATAATAAAATGCAGGAAATTGCATCAGCTATACAAATTGGGGCAAAAGCTTATTTAAATAGACAGTATAAAACTATAGCAATAGTTGGGGTAGTGGTATTAGTTATTATTAGTTATGCGTTTAGTATTTTAGTTGGTTTAGGATATTTAATTGGCGCTACATTATCTGGAATTGCTGGGTATGTTGGTATGCTTGTATCAGTACAAGCAAATGTAAGAACAGCTGAAGCTTCAAGAAAAGGGTTATCCCAAGGGCTTTCGATAGCTTTTAAATCTGGAGCCGTTACTGGTATGTTGGTTGCTGGTTTAGCTCTTTTATCAATAGCAGTTTATTACTATTTATTATTATCATTTGAAGTTGAAGAGAGAGAAATTGTAAATGCACTTGTTGCATTAGGTTTTGGTGCTTCTCTTATATCAATTTTTGCTAGACTTGGTGGTGGAATCTTTACTAAAGGTGCAGATGTTGGTGCAGATTTAGTTGGAAAAGTTGAAGCAGGTATTCCTGAAGATGATCCTAGAAATCCTGCTGTTATAGCAGACAATGTAGGCGATAACGTAGGTGATTGTGCAGGTATGGCAGCAGATTTATTTGAGACATATGCTGTAACAATAGTTGCAACTATGGTTTTATCTTCAATATTTTTTCATGGAGATCTTAATATGATGATTTATCCACTATCTATAGGTGGAGCTTGTATATTGACTTCTATTATTGGAACATTTTTTGTTAAATTAGGAAAATCTAAAAATATTATGGGAGCTTTATACAAAGGTTTTATAGTTACCGCAGTAACATCATTGATAATTTTATATCCTGTTACGGATTATGTTCTGGGACTGGAAAATACATACTCGGTATCTGATAAATTATTTTCTGGAATGAGTTTATATATTTGTGGAGTTATAGGTTTAGTTATAACTGGTTTATTAATTTGGGTAACTGAATATTATACTGGAACTAACTATAGACCTGTTAAAAGTGTTGCTTCATCATCGACAACTGGTCATGGAACAAATGTAATCCAAGGTTTAGCAGTATCAATGGAGGCAACGGCAATTCCAGCTTTAATTATTGTAGGTGGAATACTATTAACAAACTATATTGCTGGACTTTTTGGTATAGCAATTGCTGTTACAACAATGTTGGCATTAGCGGGCATGGTGGTTGCTTTAGATGCTTACGGACCTGTTACAGATAATGCTGGAGGAATTGCAGAAATGTCTAATTTACCTAAAAATGTTAGAAAAACTACGGATGCATTAGACGCTGTTGGTAATACAACTAAAGCCGTTACAAAAGGTTATGCAATAGGTTCTGCAGGTTTAGGTGCATTAGTTTTATTTGCAGCTTACACAGAAGACATTAAACATTTTTCAAAAGTTGCTGGTTCAAAATTAGAAGGAATTGTTGTAACATTTGATTTATCAAATCCTTTTGTGGTAGTCGGATTATTGGTAGGTGGTATGCTCCCATATCTATTTGGTTCAATGGGTATGCAAGCTGTAGGTAGAGCAGGAGGGGCAGTAGTAGTTGAAGTAAGAAGGCAATTTAAAAAAATTCCAGGCATTATGAAAAGAAAGGCTAAACCAGATTATGGTAAACTAGTTGATTTACTTACTAAAGCAGCTATTAAAGAAATGATCGTTCCATCATTATTACCTGTTTTGTCACCAATTGTTTTATACTTTTTTATTTTACCGATAGGTGGTCAGGTAGCAGCGCTATCTTCAGTAGGAGCAATGTTATTAGGTGTAATAATAACTGGTTTATTTGTTGCAATATCAATGACTGCTGGTGGTGGAGCCTGGGATAATGCTAAAAAATATATTGAAGATGGAAATTATGGTGGTAAAGGCTCCGAAGCTCATAAAGCTGCAGTAACAGGTGATACAGTTGGTGATCCTTATAAAGATACAGCAGGTCCGGCTGTTAATCCAATGATTAAAATTACTAATATTGTGGCTTTGTTATTATTAGCTGCAATAGCTGGTTAATTATCTTTCATTCTTTTAGCTCTATTACCAAGAGGGTCATTAATTTTTTGTCTCATACTAGATAAAAAATCATATACAAAAGATCTTTTGCTATAAACTGAATCTGTTGAACTAGTATTAATTTTTATATTATTCATGGATTTTTTATAATAAAATTTGTTAATTGCTAAAAG
>JBJLDM010000037.1:0-24789 GCA_045567135.1 Candidatus Pelagibacter sp. | reverse complement strand
CCTTCCTCAGCAACAAACCGCCCATTTAAGAAAATAAAAGGACTCTTAAAAAAGGCTAATAAAATTATAATTATAAAAAAAATTATTTTATAATTTTTAATTAAATTAAATTTATTTAAAAATAACGTTAACATTTTTTTGAGACTTGTGTTTTTTGAGACTATTATTTTCCACGCAAAATTTTTTATATTTTAGAAATTTAACTTTATTATAAATTTTATTGATATTATTATTTTCAATAATTAACACTGGCTTATCTCTTTTTAAAACTGGCATTATTGAGCTTATTATATCAATTTCGCTTCCATTAGTATCAATCTTGATTAAATCAATCTTATCTTTTGGAATTTTAAATTTTTTAATTGTAATTTTATCTTGATATATTTTTGGCTTAATTAAAAAATCTAGAGCAATTTGTTTTTCAAGTTCCTTTCTAGAAGGAAAAGAATATGCAAAAAGTACTAACTTTTTTTCAAATATTTTAATATACGGGTAGTAAATTTTTTCATTATTTATTTTGTTGCCTAAACCATAGTTAAAAAGTCTTAAAAATTTATATTTTTTTTTTAAATTTACTAATTTTTTATAAAAAATTTTTTGTGGTTCATAACAATAAATTTTTTTTGGTTGCAAATTTCTAATAAAGAATAAAGCAGATATACCATCTGATGCACCTATATCTATAATATTAATTTTTTTATTTTTAAATATATTTTTAAGAAAAAAAAAATCTTCTTCAAAAAAATTAGTAAATTTTATTAGTGGTCTAAATATTAAATAAACATGAGGAATAATTCTGATTAATTTTTCAATAAATCCAAGTAGACCACTGTTAGCAGTATTTTTTTTAATCATTTTTTATTGATATTGTAGCTCATTGTTTGTATGTCATAAACTTATCTAGAACAAAATTATTATGCCTTTGTATATAAAAAAATGTAGGAATTGTAATAGTAAATCAATTATTAATTTGTTTAGTCTAGGCAAGATTAGGTTTACTGGAAAATTTCCAAAATATAAGGAAAAAATACCACATGGGGAATTAAATTTGGTGATGTGTAAATCATGTAAATTGGTTCAACTTAAACATATTTTTAATATGAGTTATTTATATAATAAAGATTATGGATATAGAACTGGTATAAATTTAACTATGTCCAACCATGTTAAAAATGTTGTAAGAAAAATATCTAAAATAGCTAAATTAAAAAGTGGAGATAACGTTCTGGATATAGCTAGCAATGATGGGACTTTATTAAGAAATTATAATATTAAAATTAAAACATGGGGAATAGATCCAATACTATTAAAATTTAAAAAAGAATATAAAAAAATAAATTATAAACTTTCAAGTTTTTTTAATTATAAATTGATTTTAAAGAAAAATAAAAAAATCAAATTCAAAATAATTAGTGCTCTTTCAGTTTTTTATGATTTAGAAGATCCAAATACTTTTTTAAATGGAATAAAAAAAATACTACATGATAAAGGTATTTTTTATTTAGAATTTCAAGACTTAATGATGATTATTAAACATAATATGTTTGATACAATTTGTCATGAACATTTAGAATATTATTCTGTTACTTTTATTAATAAATTATTAAAAAAACATAATTTAAGAATTTTTGATCATTATTATAATGATATTAATGGTGGTAGTTCGGCTTACTTGATTTGCCATAACAACGCAAAATATAAAACAAATAAAAATAAAATTAATAATATATTATTAAATGAAAAAAAATTCGGCATTGAAAAAGTATCAACATATAAAAAGTTTAAGAAAAGAATTGATTTAATGAGAAAAAAATTAAATTTAAGAATAAAAAAAATTACTAAAAATAAAAAAGTTATACATGGTTATGCAGCCTCTACTAAAGGAAATGTTTTGCTTCAATATTATAATTTAAATAACGAAAAAATAAAATTTATTTCAGACAGGAATCCTGAAAAAACAAACCTTTTTACACCTGGTTCAAATATTAGAATTATCTCTGAATCTGAGTCTAGAAAACTGAATCCAGATTATTATTTAGTTTTAGCATGGCATTTTAAAAAAGAGATTTTATTAAGAGAGAAAATGATTAGAAAAATGGGTACAAAATTTATATTTCCTTTACCAAATATAGAAATAATATAAAATAATCTATTATGAATTTTGCACATAAAGCTAATATTGCGCAAAGAGTATTTAAATCTTTAGTATTTGGGCAGGTGCCAAATTACGCTATTGTATATGTTGATGGAAGATGCAACATGCACTGTAGCTTTTGTTGTTATGCTGCAATGGATGCTAGAAATAGTTCAAACATAATGCCTGCAGATTGGGGTAATACTTTTAAAAGAGCTAAAAGTTTACTTCACTTAACTATAACAGGGGGCGAACCTTTTTTAAGAAAAGATTTAACTGAAATTATTTCTGAAATAATTAAAAATTCAGGAGTTCCGAGAGTAAGCATAAAATCAAATGGTTTTTATTTAAAAAGAATTAAAGAATATATTCCCGAGCTTATTAAAAAACATAAAAATACAGAATTTACATTATCAATATCATTAGACGGACCAAAGGATATTCACGACAAGGTCAGACAATTTAAAGGAGCATATGATAAAGTTGTAGAAACCGTTAACGCTATGGAAAAATATAGAAAAGAAAAAAATTTTTTTCTTAGATTGGCATCGGTTCTAACAACAGAGACAAAAGATTTTTTACCAGGGCTTTTAAATCAGACTGATAAATGGCCGATAGATTTCCATGAAGTAATTTTAGTTAGAGATATACCTGATGAGGAGCAATTTAAATTAAAAGAAATTTATAGACAACTATCAGAAAGCCAACAAAAAAAATCATCAAAAGGCTGGAGAAAAAGTTTTAACGGTAAAATTTTTGATAAATTATATAAAGAGACTATTAAAAGATTAGACAAAAATAAAAAACATTCACCATGTGTTGCGGGCACTAGATTTGTAGAAATTTTTCCAGATGGAGTTGTAAGAGGTTGTGAAGTTGAAAAATTATGGGATATTTCAACAATTGGTAAGGTTGAAAAATCAAAAGATATTGTAGATATTTTAAACTCTAAAAAGGCAAAAGATTTCTCTAAAATTGCAAAAGACTGCAGTTGCACTTTTGAATGTGCTAATGCTATTAGCACTGTTTACGATACAAAAAATTGGCCATCATTGGTTTAATTAAAGTGGATAATGAAATAAAGATTTCAGTAATTATTCCAGCTTATAATCCTGGAAAAAAAATAATACATTGTTTGAATGCTTTAGGAAAAAATTTGAGCTATTTTTCTAAAAGTTGCAAACTTGCATATGAGGTTTTGATTATTAATGATGCAGGTGATGGAATTAATTATAATTTTGATCATGCTATTAAAAATATTCGCTGTGTTAGAATTAGAAAAAATAGAGGCGTTGGTTATGCTAGACAACTAGGTGCAAGAATATCAAAATACAATTATATTTTTTATTTAGACTCAGATGTTGTATTAGAAAATGAAAATTCGATAAAAATTTTATTTGAAGAATTTAAAAATTATAAGAATGCAGGTTCCATTGGACCAGTTCAAAATTACAAAAATTTAAATGATGAATTTACATCTGATTTTGTATCAGCAAAAACATGTTATGGTTTTGAAGGAGATCAAAAAATAGTTGAATTTTCGGGAATAAGATCAGAATGTTGTATTATGGAGAAAGATTTTTTAAATTTAGTCGGTGGTTGGAAATATTTTCCTAGTGCAGGTGGTGAAGAATTTGAATTAGGTCATAGAATAATAGCGCATGGAAAGATTAATTATATTACCAAAAAAACAAACTATACGACTTTTTATGATAATTTATACGCAAGATGTAAAACTATTGTATTTAGAACCAGTACCTATTTACCAATATTTATTCATAGAAAAAAATTTGAATCGAAGGGTTCTTTTGCTACACTATCACAAGCTTTTTCAGCTTTTATAACATCGTTAACTTTAGCATTAATAATGTTACCAAGCTTCATTGATAGTTCAAAAATAATTATTTTTATTTTAATTTTATTAAATTTTGTAATTGAATTTAATTTTATTAAATTTGCTTTTAAATATTATAAAAAAGAAAATTTACTAATTTATTTATTCGGAATTTATGCAATCAATTTTTCTATAATATTTGGGACATTATTAGGAATGTTTAGGTTATTTAGTTTAAAAAAATTTAAAAATATATTTTAATAATAAAAATGAACAGTAAAATATTATTAGTAATTCCTACATTGAATGAGTTTGGGAATATTCAAAAAATCTACAAAAAAATACAAAGTTCAAATAAAAAAATTAATATCCTTTTTATTGATGATAATTCATCTGACGGAACAAAAGAAGTAATAATCAATCTTAAAAGTAGAAATAAAAAAGTGAATTATATTTTTAGAGAAAAAAAGTTAGGTATAGGATCAGCTCATAAAGTTGGAATAAAAATAGCAAAAAAAAAAAATTATAGATATGTATGTACTATGGATTGTGATGGAACACATGATCCAAGTCACATAAAAAAAATGCTATTTAAAATTAAAAATAGTGACCTAGTAATATCTAACAGATTTTTAAAAAAAAATTCATTAAAAGGTTGGGATATAAAAAGAATTATAATAACTAAATTAAGATATTATTTAGTTTGGGTTTTATTAGGAAC
This sequence comes from Candidatus Pelagibacter sp., assembly GCA_045567135.1. Taxonomy (GTDB): domain Bacteria; phylum Pseudomonadota; class Alphaproteobacteria; order Pelagibacterales; family Pelagibacteraceae; genus Pelagibacter. Next base: position 20,100 of record JBJLDM010000037.1, on the reverse strand, counting down.
AAAATTAGATGGATCAGGTGGTTTTAGACTTTATGATTTGAAGAAAGTAAAACTAAAAGATATTTTAGAGTCCAAAGATAATAATTATAATTTTTTTTGGCAAAGCACTTTTTTACTAGAGTATAAAAAATATAACATATCAGAAATTCCTATAAATTTGCCTAATAGAGTAATTGGATCATCAAAAATGAAATTAAAAGATATAATAAGTGGAGTGTTAAATTTAATAAAATTTTTTATTAGGTATAAAATATTGTGAAAAATATAAAATTTATTTTTTTTTTATTAATAATAAATCAAAATAACTAATTCCATTTTTTACATAATAAATTTCTAAAACTTTATCCCAAAAAAATTTGTACTTATGGCAAAAACTTATTAATTCAGAAGGATTATATGTTTCAATATTTTTTAGCCTGACCTCTAACATTAAATAATTAATTTTTTTTAAAATTTTAGTTGAACCTTTTAAAATATTTAGCTCATTACCCTCAGTGTCTATTTTGAGCAATGTGTCTTTAGAAATTTTTTCATTTTTTAGTAATGTATCTAGCTTAAATACCCTTATTTTTTTGTAAGTTTTATATTTAATATTTTTTCTTTTATAAAATGATGAGCTAACACCATAAATAAAAAGTTTTTTAAAACCATTAAATTTATCTGCTCCACATTTGAAAAGTTTTCCTTTATATTTGTTAAGTATTTGGTTTTCTATTGTTTTAAAAAAAGTTTCGTTTGGTTCTATTAAATAATATTTAGCATTTGGATAATTATTTAACAAAATTTCAGTTCCATTTGCAACACCTACATCAATAATTTTTTTAATATTAAGATTTTTTGGAAATATTTCTTTTTTTGAATAAAAAATTTGAAACCCAAAAAAGTAAAAAAATTTACTTATTAAAGAAAATATTTTTAATTTTGTTTTGTAAGTCATTATTATAAAACTACTAAATCTAATTTATGTTTACCTAGTCTTTTATTTCCTTTTTCTGTTATTAAGTATGTTTCACCTAAATTCATTGCTAATTCATTTTCAGAGTCCATCAAAATCATATGCATAAAAAAAATATTTCCTTTTTGGATTTTATAATTATTTCCAGTATAAAGCATTGGCCAATCCATCCAGTTGGGTGAAAAAGTAGCGCCCAAAGAATAACCACATGCATTCATTCTTGCTTTTTTAAAGCCTAATTTATCAAAAGTTTTTGCATGAACATCAAAAACTTCACCTATTTTGTTTCCAGGTTTTAATTTTTTTTCACAATTTTTTAATGCTTCCACACAAGCTTCATGCATTTTATAATGTTCAGTATTCGCTTTACCTATAGGTATTGTTCTAAACATAGCAGAATGATAGTGTTTGTATGTACCGGCCCATTCAACAGATAATTGATCTCTATTTGATAAATTTCTTTTTTCAGCTTGATATCTGCAAAGAAGAGCATTTTTACCTGAGCCTATTATAAATTCATTTGCAGGATAATCTCCACCTCCTTCGAAAATTACTCTATTCATTTCTGCAAGAATTTTAGATTCACTTATTCCTGCTCTGGCGTACTTCCATACTTCATTTAACGCACTATCTGCAAGCTTTGCTGCTTTTTTAACATAAACTATTTCTTCATTTGACTTAACAGCTCTAAGCTTGGTTATAAGTTCTGAAGTATCTTTAACTAAACAATAATTTTCTAATGATTTGTTTAATCTTAAAGCATTTCTACCTGTGAGCCCGTAGGCTTCATATTCAATTCCAATTTTTTTTCCTTTTAGATGCAACTCATTTAAAATCAATTTTAAATCATCAGTTGGATTTGAGTTATCTTTATCTACCCAAATTCTTATATCCTCAATGTTTGACGTATTTTGTGCTTGTCTTAAATCTGGAGCTCTAGTTAACAAAACAGTATTTCCTTTTTGATCTAAAATCAAAGTTTGAAAAAAAACATATCCAAATGTGTCATAGCCAGTTAGCCAATACATAGACTCTTGTCTAAACATTAGTAGAGCATCAATTTTTTGCTCTTTCATTGAAATTAAAACATTTGATTTTCTTAATTTAAATTCTTGTTTTGAAAAATGAAGACCCATTAATTTATATCCAATACAGTTGCTGGATCTAATCTAGTTCCAAACCAGTTTAATCTTACGTCTAAATGAGGACCTGTAGATCTACCGCTTGAGCCAACTGTTCCAATGATATCTCCTTGTTTTACGATATCATTATTTTCAACAAAAATTTCATCTAAATGCATATATAATGTTGAAATTCCATGACCATGATCAAAAATTAAAGTTGCACCTGTAAAATATAAATCGTTTTCTGCCAAGGTAACAATGCCATCAGCCATAGCCTTTATAGGCGTTCCAAGGTCACCTGCAAAATCAATTCCATAATGTGGCCAACGAGGTTTGCCATTCAATATTCTTTGACTTCCGTAGACACCAGTAATTATTGCATTTTCCAATGGTAAAATGAATTTATTCTTAAAAAAATCTAAATCAGAATTTATTTCTCTTGCTATAGCTATAAGTTTATTTTCATTTTTAATTCTTGCATAGACTTCTTCTGGAGGAGTAACTTTTTTTTCCTCTAAACCATCAATTCTTTGAATATTATATTTTCTTTTTTGAACTTTCTTAATAATTTTATTTATATTTCCATCTTTTTCAATTTGGATTATAACGTCATATTTTCTTTCTCTATCTAATCCAAATGCAAAATATCCATCTTTAGAAACTTTGACTTTTCTTTTATCTATCAAAACTTTAGAATTTGGATCAGTTTTACCTATTATGTAATGTCCTTGGATAAATTTACCATTAAATTCAACCGCATAAGATTTAAACGAAATAAAAAAAATTAATAAAAAAAAACTTAATTATTTTGCAGTCCATCCGCCGTCTACTAATATAGAAGTTCCATGAATCATTGAAGCAGCGTCAGATGCTAAAAATACAACTGTTGATGCTATTTCCGACATTTCTGCAAATCTACCTAAGGGAATATTATTCAAAGTCTCTTTTCTAAATTTTTTATTTTTTAAGAATTTTTTAGTCATTGGTGTTACAACAAAAGTGGGGGCGACTGTATTAACTCTTATATTGTATTTTGCCAAATCCACAGCCATACCTTTTGTTAATCCTTCTAAACCCCATTTGTTCATATTGTAAACACTTCTTATTGGTCCTCCAACATGCCCCATTTGCGAAGACATATTAATAATTGACGCACCAATTTTTTTTCTATTTTTAAGCCTTATCATTTTTAATGCACATAATTGAGCTACATTAAAAGCTGCAATAGTATTTATCTTAACTAAATATTCCATATTTTTAGTTTTAACCTTTGTAAAATGTTCAGGAATGTTGTTTCCAGCATTATTTACTAGAATATCAATTCTTTGTTGCTGATTAACTATTGATTTTATTTGATTATAATTAGTTATATCACAAGTGTATGATTTACATTTTACTTTAAATTTTTTAATTATTTTTGAAACCTGATCCAAATCTTTTTTTGTTCTACTAACTATTAAAATGTTAGCACCAGCTTCAGCTAATGCAATAGCACAAGCTCTGCCTAGACCTTTACCAGCACCAGTAACCAAAGCAGTTTTATTTTTTAAATTATATTTTTTTAAATACATATTACTTATATGAATAACTTTATATCAGTATAAATCAATTCAATAGCAACAACTAGTATTGCAATTAACCCAAGCCATGCAATCCATCTATATTTTTTAATCCAACCAGATATTAATGTTGCTCCAACAGCCATAATCGCAATGGATAAGAGCAAACCAAAAACTAATAGAAAATAGTGATCTTTAGCTGCTCCAGCTACACCTAAAACATTATCTAAACTCATAGTGAAATCTGCAATTAAAACAGTGCTTATTGCTTTAAAAAAACTAGAATTATCGACTTTTATATTTTGATTTTCATCTAATTTTTTTTTAATTACATCTACATAAAGTTTATAAACTATATAAAGTAATGCTAATCCACCAATCAATCTTAATCCTTTGATTTGCAATAGATAGGCAGTTAATAATGTAAGTATTATCCTTAAAACAACTGCTCCACTTATACCCCAGAATATAATTTTTTTTCTTTGTTCAGCAGGAAATTGTGAGGCAACCATTCCTATAATAATCGCATTATCACCTGCTAAAACTAAATCTATTAAAACTATTTGGATAAATATTACGATTTGTTCGGATAACATTATCCGTTCAATATCATATCAGCACCCTTTTCAGCAATCATAATTGTGGGAGCGTTAGTATTGCCAGAAGTAATGTTAGGCATGATCGATGCATCGATTACTCTTAAATTTTGAATTCCTCTTACTCTTAAAGAATCATCAACTACAGCCATATCATCATTGCCCATTTTACAAGTTCCAACAGGATGAAAAATTGTTTGAGTAAAATCTGCACCTGCTTTAACTAATTCTTCATCATCTGTAATATGAACTCCCGGCCTATATTCCTCAGGCTCATATTTTTTAAATATTTCAGTTTCTAACATTATTTTTCTAACTATTTTTAAACCTTGAGCTGCAACTTTCCTGTCTTCCTCAGTGGATAAATAATTCATTTTGATTTTAGGGTAAACTCTACTGTCATTACTCACTATATTTATTTCACCTCTACTTGTAGGTCTTACATTTGCCACTGTTGGAGTAATCCCCTCAAAATCATGCATTGGAGTTACACCTAATATATCTGTACTGACAGGTGAAACGTGAAACTGTAAATTCGGTGTAGCTCTAGATGTGTCACTTTTTACAAAACCACATACTTGACTAGCACCCATAGTTACAGGGCCACTTTGATTAAGAATATATTCAAGTCCCATTAAAAACCTTCCAAATAAACTTTCAACTTTTCTATTTAAAGATTTTAAATTTTTTACTTTATAAACTGGTCGAAACATTAAATGATCTTGTAAATTTTTACCAACCCCATTTAATTCATGTATAACTTCTATTCCAAGATTTTTAAGTTTATTACCATCCCCAATTCCAGAGACTTGCAGAATATGTGGGGAACCGATTGAGCCAGCAGATAAAATTACTTCTTTTTTAGCACTTACTGTATTTAGTTTATTATCAATATAATAGCTTACACCTGTAGTTTTTTTTCCTTCAAAATTTATTTTTTGCACGTGAGCATTTACTACAATTTTTAAATTAGATCTTTTTTTTACTGGATTTAAATAACCTTTTGCAGCACTACATCTTAACTTTAATCCAGCTTTATTAAAACTTGTAGTGAATTGAAAAAATCCAATTCCAAAATTATTACCTGTATTAAAATCAATTGTTTTAGGAATTCCATATTCTTCAGCAGCATTTTGAAATTCATCAAGTAATTTTAAATTTATTTTTTTATTTGCAACAGTAATTGGACCGCTGTCATTATGAAATTCACTTTTACCCAATTCATTATTTTCTGACTTTAAAAAATAAGGTAATACATCATTCCAACCCCAGCCAGTATTACCTAATTGTCTCCATATATCGTAATCTTCTTTTTGACCTCTAATCCATAAAAGTCCATTAATTGATGAACTTCCACCTAAAGTTTTACCTCTAGGATATCTTATTGATCTATTATTCATACTTTCATCCTTTTCAGTATGAAAACACCAGTCAACTTTTGGATTATGCATTGTTTTAAAATAACCTACTGGAATATGTATCCATGGATAATTATCTTTACCTCCTGCTTCTAAAAGCAAAACTTTATTATTTGGATTGGATGAAAGTCTGTTTGCTAAAACGCATCCTGCAGATCCTGCTCCAATTATAATGTAATCAAAATTTTCCATTTCTAGTTGAATAGTTTTTTTACCAATTATTATTTAATGTTTTTTACACTCATATTTGCCAATTGTCACTTGTATCAAATTGGTTTTTCTGGTTTGATGCCCACGTTAAATTTAACTAACAAAAAGGGAAAATAATGAAAAAAATCATTTCAATGTTATTTGCTTTTACTTTGGTATTTGGCTTTATTTCAAATGCTAATGCAGCAAAAACATTAAAGTGCCAAACTGTTATCAGTGCTAAAGCTGACGAAGTTGTAATGTTAAAAGACTTCACAGACACAGTTACTGCTTTAACAGGTGGATCACTTAAATTTGAAATCATGCCTGCTGGAACAGTAGTTGGAGTTAAAGAAACTTTAGATGCTGTTGACAAAGGTTTGATTGACTGCGGTTTTGCTTGGACACACTATTGGTCTGGTGATCACCCAGCAGCCATGTTATTTGGTTCGCCAGTAGCTGGTGGTGGAGTTGGTATCGACAATATAGCTTTCTTATCATGGTTCCAATATGGTGGTGGTAAAGAGTTATACGACAGATTATGGAAAGAAATGGGAAGAGACATAAAAGGATTTATGCTTCAACCAGTTGGGCCTGAGGCTTTAGGTTGGTTTCCAAAACCAATTAAAAATATGGCTGACTTTAGAAAGTATAAGTTTAGAACTCCTCCGGGAATTCCAGGACAAACTTACAAAGACATCGGTATAGCATCTGTAGCTATGGGAGGTGGAGATATTCTACCTGCTTTACAAGCTGGAACAATTGATGCAGCAGAGTGGTGTTGTCCAAAACCAGATCTAGTATTTGGTTTCCAAAAAGTTCTTAAGCACTATTACTTACAAGGTTTACACCAAGTAGTAGTAAATGCTGACTTTTACATGACTGGTAAAACTTATAATAGTCTAAGCGCTCATGAGAAAAAATCATTAGAAGTAGCAGCAAACGCTTCATTAGCTAAATCTTTAAGCTACAGAATCTATGAAAATGGAAAAGCACTTGCTGAGTTAACAACTAAGCATGGAGTTATATTAGAAGATACTCCTTCTGATTATTTCACAGAATATATGGCAGCTGCAAAAGCAACTTTAAATAAAAATGCAAAAGACAATGCATTCTTTAATGAAGTTTATACTTCTATGAAGAATTTTGCAGATATCGCTGTTCCTTTCTGGAGTGGTGCTCAGATGTCAAATGCGAAGCTAGGAATGGCTCACGCAGCAACATTGAAGTAATATAGTTTTAATTTAAAACTATAATCAATTTATAATAAAGCGGACTTAATTAAGTCCGCTTTATTTTTTTTAGGGACTTTATGGCAGACGAACCAGGTAAATTAGATATTTCAGATGAAATGATTGCCGAGAGAAGAGGCGGCTCAGGCAAAATGCCAGATGATATGCCTAAATGGATGGCAAAATCTATTACTTCAATAGATAAATTTAGCAAGATAACAGGCAATATAGTTTGTTGGATTTTAATGCCATTAATTTTTGCAATGACTTACGAAGTCTTTGCAAGAAAATTATTTTTAGCTCCTACAATTTGGGCCTACGATATTAGCAGATTTCTTTATGGCGCTTTATTTATGCTAGGAGCTGGTTATGCACTCTCAAAAGGAGTTCATATAAGAGCAGATTTTTTATACAGAAATTTTAAAGTTAAAAATCAAGGTTTAATAGATTTTACTTTATACATTATATTTTATTTTCCAGGACTAATTGTGTTTCTTTATATGACAACTGGATTTCTTCAGGAATCAATAATGCGTGGTGAAAGAGGAATGGACACAACATGGATGCCATATATGTGGCCGATAAAGTCATGTTTATGGTTTGGTATTGTTTTCTTGTTAATACAAGGAGTTTCAGAATTATTTAAAAGTTATTATGCAATGACTAGAGGGAAATGGCCAGGTAATGAATGATTGCTGAATTTATTGATCCAGCCATATTAGGTTTTATTTTAATTGGAGTAATGCTTTTTTCTATATTTGTTGGTTTTCCAATTTCTTTTACTTTAATATTTTTAGGTTTTGTTTTTGGTTATCTAGGTTTTGGAAAACTTGTCTTTTATTTAATGACTTTACAGTTTTCAATGGTTATGACTGAACAAACATTGGCTGCCGTACCACTCTTTGTTTTTATGGGTATAATGATGGAACAAGCTGGATTAATGGAAAGATTATTCTCCGCATTTCAATTAATGTTAGCAAAAGTTAGGGGATCTTTATATTACGCGGTACTTTTTGTTTCAGTAATTTTTGCTGCCGCCACAGGAATAGTAGGTGCATCTGTAACAATTTTAGGAATCATGGCAGCTAAGTCCATGAACAGATCGGGATACAACGTTAGGCTAGCAGCAGGTACTATTACAGCTGGTGGTACTTTGGGTATTTTAATTCCTCCAAGCATTATGCTTGTAGTAATGGGACCAATAATGGAAATACCAGTAATAGATTTATTTGCAGCAGCTATTTTACCTGGAGTATTACTAGCAAGTTTATATGCAGCTTATACCACAATAAGATGTATGCTTGATCCTAAATTAGGTCCAGTGCTACCAAAAGAATTAAGAGCAACAAGCATGAAGGAAGTTTGGATTGAATTTTTTCTTGGTCTAGTTCCACCTGCGGCATTAGTTTTTTCTGCCCTTGGAAGTATTCTTCTAGGCTTTGCAACACCAACAGAGGCAGCTGGTTGCGGTGCTATGGGCGCATTATTATTGTCACTCGCTTATAAGAAATTAACCCTTTCGAAATTGCAAGACGCATTAGTAAAAACTTTAGAAATATCCGCATTAATTATGGTCTTGGTTGCTGCCTCTAATTTTTTTGGCGCAGTATTTGCTCGACTAGGAACACCAATGCTTCTTACTGAATTTTTATTATCATTAGAAATGAATAGGTATTTAATTTTAGCAATAGTTATGGGTGTAATTTTTCTTTTAGGTTGGCCTCTTGAGTGGGTACCCATAGTAATGATTATAGTTCCAATAATTTTACCATTAATTGAAGCGCTAGGCTTTAATTTAACATGGTTCGCGATCTTAGTAGCTGTTAATCTTCAGACCGCCTGGCTTTCTCCTCCTGTAGCCTTGTCCGCATATTTTTTAAAAGGAGTAGTTCCTGAATGGGATTTAAAAGATATTTATCTTGGAATGATGCAATTTATGGTTCTACAGATAATTGGGCTTATTATTATTATTGTATTTCCTAAAATAGTACTATGGTTGCCAACTGTCTTATATGGACAGTAATTTATATTCGTTTAATATAATAGAGTGATTCAGCAAAATGAAAAAATTAAACTAACAAATTGGGAGATAGTTTCTGTTAATCCTGCAGATAAAAACTGGGACTGGAAAGATTTTTTTTGTTTTTGGGCTGTTAACATACAGAGTATTATTGGTTTTTCACTAATAGCGTCTCTTTACATTATTTATGATTTGAACTTTTTTATTGTCCTTTCAGGAAGTTTGTTTGCATCGTTATTAGTATATTTTTTTTCTAATCTAATAGGAAATTTATCTCAAAAACATGGAATACCTTTTGTAGTGTTTTTAAGAACTTCAATAGGATTAAGTGCTGCAAAATATTTTGGAATGCTTAGAGGTCTGATCGGAATATTTTTTTTTGGTGTTCAAACATTTTTTATATCTAAATCCATTGTTTATTTAATTCGTATAACACTATTTAATATTGATCCTAATTTATTAAATAAAGAAATTTTCTTATCATTTTTTATGGCTTTAAATCTAATTGATTGGTTTGCTTTAATATTTACTTTTTGGTTTCAATATTTACTTTTTAGCAAAGATCAACATTTGATAAAAAAAATAATTAAATTTTCTGGGATCTTTGTCTATTTTGGTCTTATTTTATTTTTCATTATGATTGTTTCAGAATATGGAACAGTACTTATTAATCGATTTAATCAGCTGATTGATACAAATATTATATTCCAAAAAAATACTTTTTTACAATTTATTTCAGTAGCAGGTACAATGTTTGCTTTTTTTTCAATCGTAATATTAAATTTTGGTGATTTTTCAAGATATGCAAAAAATCAAAAAGAACTTAAGAGAGGAAACTTAACTTTAATTTTTAATTTAATAGTATTTTCTCTGCTATCTGTCTTGATAACGTTGGGAGCTGATACTATTTTAAATAAAAACTTAACTGAGGCAGGCAAATTATTGACTAATCCAACTGATATAATTGGAAAATTTAACAACACTTATTTAACTATTGTAGCTTTGTTCTTTATATTAGTTGCATCTATGTCAACTAATTTAATAGCTAACTATATACCGTCTCAAAATACTTTATTAAACTTTTTACCAGACAAATTAACTTTAAAAAGTTCTGGATTTATTATTTTTTTTATTAGCTTATTTATTGCTATTTTTTGGCTTCCTTTATTAAGTCAAATTGGAATTTTATCTTTTGTAGATACAATCGGAGCTTTTTTTGGACCAATTTTTGGTTTAATGATCTGTGACTATTATTCAGTAAAAAAAAGAATTATAGTTAATAAAGATATTTTTTCATCAAAGCCGGAGAGTTCTTATATGTATAGCAATGGTTGGCATATTAAAGCTGTTTATTCAGTATTAATTGGTTTTATTTTTTCTGCTTCTACAATATGGAATATTGATTTAAGATTTTTACAATCATACTCATGGATAATTGGAGCATTTGTTACATATATTAGTTACTATCTTTTAGCATCTCGTTAATGAATAAATTTGATTTAAAAAATAAAGTGGCAATTGTAACAGGGGGTGCCCAAGGTTTTGGTTTGGATATATCGAAAAAATTTTTAAGTTTTGGTGCAAAAGTAAGAATGTGGGATATAGATGAGACTGCGTTAAAAAAAGCTATTAAAAATGAAAATAACTCAAACTTAAATTATGATATAGTTGATGTTTCAAATTTTGATAACGTCAAAAATGTAGTTAAAGATATAACAAAAAATTCAAAGATAGATATTTTAATAAATAATGCTGGGATCACTGGTCCAACTGCAGAATTATGGAATTATGAAATTAAAGATTGGAATAAAGTAATAGATATCAATCTTCATGGCACATTTAATTGTTGTAAATCAATAGTTCCAGAAATGATTAAAAATAATTATGGCAGAATAGTAAATATAGCTTCTGTTTCCGGCAAAGATGGTAACGCCAATGCAAGCGCTTATAGTTCAGCTAAGGCTGGAGTTATAGGTCTTACAAAATCGTTAGGAAAAGAATTAGCTCAATATAACATTGCAGTTAATGCAGTAACCCCAGCAGGTGCAAAAACTAGAATACTTGATCAAATGTCCAAAGAACATGTTCAAAGAATGCTTTCTAAAGTGCCACGTGGAAGATTTTTAGAGCTTGACGAACTGTCCTCCCTTGTAAGTTGGCTTTCTTCAGAAGAAAATTCTTTTTCCACAGCTGCAGTTTTTGATATTAGTGGTGGTAGATCTACTTATTAGGTTTTTTTGCTGGATATATAATATTTTCTAATTTTTTATTTGAATTTTTGGCTAAAACAGGGGCTAAAATTATTACTGACCAATAAACCAATAAAATTAAGACTGATAGAGTTTTCAACTTTTTTCTCCATTAATTTTACAATTTTTTTTGTTAATTTTTTGATCAAAAAATTTAATATTCTTTTTGTCTACTAGCCATATTAGAGATTTTTCATAGGTGTTATCTTTAGCAAGCTTTGTGCATTTTTTGCCCAGTTTTACAGTATGAGTGCTACAATTTGTTAAAAGAATAAGAACTAAAGTTAGAGTAAATATTTTCATAATTAATAAATAATTAATAAATTTGATTTTTGATTGGCTTAAAGATGTCTAAAGTGTGAAGTGAAAGAAATTTATTGTATCAATTTTATCTGTATATATAAGACATATTTATGAAATTTTTTTTTAAATTAATTTTAATATTTTTACTTAATATAAATACTTCATATTCAGAAATTTTAAGAATTTTTGAATTTACAGAGGATGAGTTTAAAACCCTTAAAACAAGGAAAGTGAAAGGAGAAACAAAATGGTCGTTAGGTTCTAATGATAATGGTAACTTTATTCGCGCAGAAGCCGAAGGTGTTGGGTCAGGCCTTGGTAAAGAAGTCTCCATTAATCTAAACAAAACACCATTTATCAACATTACATGGAAAGTTGAAAAAGATTTGTCTGGAATAATAGAAAATAGCAAAAAAGGACACGACTATGCAGCTAGGGTATTTGTGGTAAAAAAAACTGGTAAAACAGCTCTATCTAATAGAGCTGTAAATTACGTTTTTTCGAGCAACAATTCTATAAATGAAAGCTGGAGAAGCCCATATACCAAAAAATCTATAGATTATGTTTTATCAACAACAAAAGATAATCTAAATAAATGGGTAACAGTCAAAGCCAACGTTAAAGATCATTTTAAAAAACTTCATAATCTTGAAGTCAATGAATTAAATGGAGTTGCAATTATGACAGATACAGATAATTCTAAATTAAAAGCGATTTCTTATTACCAAAATATTTATTTTTCTTCAGAATAATTATAAGCGAGTATATTTTTTTAATATTATACTAAAAAAAGAAAGAACAATTGCTACTAATACGTCTTCAAGTGGTGAAGCGTCGGGCACTCCAAAATTCCATAGCACCACTCCAATGAGCCAAATAATATAAATTTTCATAATTATTTCAATTCATTAGTATTAAATATTTTACAATTTTGATAGTATTAGTTTATGCACAAAGAATTTAAATATAATACAAAAGTATATTATGAAGACACAGACGCAGGAGGAATTGTTTATTATGCTAATTATTTAAAATTTTTAGAACGTGCTCGATCAGAAGCAATTTATTCAATGGGCTTAACTAATAAAAAATTACTAAATGATCACGGAACTATAATTATAGTAAAATCTTGTAAAATTGAATATAAAAAGCCAGCTAAATTTGAAGACTCACTTGAAATTATTTCAAAAATTAAAACAATAGGTAAATCATCTTTTACAATGGATCAAATGATAAAAAGAAAAGAAGAAGTAATTTCAGAATCAGAAATAGTTTTGGTTACAGTAAATGCTGAAGGTAAGCCAATTAGAATACCAGATGTTTTAAATAAATTTTTAAACTAATTTTAAAACTTTTAAAAATAAATTAGTCATTTTTTTTTCATTAATTCTACCAGTATTCACATTTCTAGGACTTGGGTGATAACAACCAATAAGCAAAATATTATCTGGTACTTTAAATATTTTACCATGGCCAAATTTTATTTTTTCATGAAAAGCATAATTAGATTTATAATAATAAACGCATGCATCAAATGCTATTTTACCAAGTGCAATAACTGCTTTTAAATTTTTTAAATTACCTATTTCTTTATTAAAAAAATTAAAACAGTTATCTAGTTCCTTTTTAAGAGGTTTGTCACCTGGTGGAACACATTTAAGAGCTGTAGTGATATAAGCTTTTCTTAGCCTTAATCCATCATTTATGTGTTTGGATGTAGGTTGATTTGATATTTTAGCCTTATATAAACATTTGTATAAAAAATCTGATGATTTATCACCAGTAAAAACTCTTCCAGTTCTTGTTCCTCCGTGGGCTGCTGGAGCCAATCCTACAAATAAAATTTTACCTCTTAAGTCTCCAAACCCTGTAATAGGTTTTCCCCAGTAAGTTTCGTTAATATATTGTTTTCTTTTTTCAATAGATATTTTTTTTCTAAATTTTACCAAACGTGAACATTTCGTACATTTTGTAATAGATAAATTTAAATTACTTTGCATATATAAAATCTAAATATTTTTTAAGTGAATTTTATTTTTTTTCTGCATAGAATAAAGCAATTAAAAAAATAGCTGTCCAACCAAGACCTAATAAAGCTTTTGGACCGGTTTCAGAGCCCCAAAGATCTAAAAATACTGCCGCGGATAATAAGCCTAAAATATATACTATTACTAAAATGGTTACTTGGTTCATTTCTCTGATTTTTCTTTATATAAGGAAATACCTTTATTAATTTTATTTTCATAAGATTCTAAAAAACTCTCTAGTTGCCAGCCATTTAATCTTTTTTTTATTTCATCTAGATTTTTCTTTTTCCATTCATCATTAGTATTTTCATTTTTCCATAACTTTTTTTCATCATTATTTCTTCCACAACCATAGCAATAGCCAGTAACTGGATCTGTTTTACAAATACTAATACAAGGTGAAATAATCATTTTTTATTCTTTTACACGATTATTCAGATTGGACAATTGTAAACAATGCTATATAAACCCACAGTAATTGTGGGCGAGTGGCGGAATTGGTATACGCGCTAGTCTTAGGAACTAGTGCCGCAAGGCTTAAGAGTTCGAGTCTCTTCTCGCCCACCAAAAAATTATGAAAGTAACGATTGAAAATAAAAAAGGTTTAAGCAAAGATCTTAAAGTATTTGTTGATAAAAAAACTTTAGAAGGTCATTTAAACGACAAGTATGATGAAATTTCAAAAACAGTACAGTTAAAAGGTTTTAGACCTGGAAAGGTACCAAAAGAAGTAATTAAAAGACAATTTGGAAAAGCAATTTTTGGAGAAGTATTAGATAAAGTTTTAAAGGATACAAGTACTAAAGCTTTAACAGAAAATAAAATTAAGCCTGCAGGTCAACCGAAAATAGATCTTAAAACTTATGGGGAAGATAAAGATTTAGAATATATTATTTCAGTTACAGAACTTCCTAAAATAAATTTAAAATCAATTGAAAGTATTAAAGTGGATGAATATGAAGTTAAAATTGATGGTAAAGAAGTTGATAAGAGAATAAGTGAAATTGCAAAAAATCAAAAAAATTTTATTGAAGTTGATCCAGCTAAAGTAGCTAATGAAGGTGATCTAATTATATTTGATTACAAAGCAACAGTTAATGGAAAAAATTTTAAAGGTAGTGAAGGTAAAAATACTCAGTTAGAACTTGGAAAGGATTTATTTATTAAAGGGTTTGACAAACAATTATTAAAATCAAAAAAAGATGAGGTAGTAAATGTTGAAGTAAATTTACCAGAAAATTTTCCAGAAAAAGAAATAATCGGAAAAAAAGCAATTTTTGAATGTAAGATTACAGCTGTAAAAAAATCTAAAGAAGTTAAAGTAGATGATGAATTTGCAAAAAATTTAGGTGCTAAAGACTTAAAAGATTTAAAAGCATTATTGGAAAAACAAATTAATGATGAGTATAAAAATTCTTTAAATTTATTATCAAAAAAACAAATTTTAGATCAAATAGAAAAATACAAAGTTGATGAAATACCTGAAAATTTAATTGAGGAAGAAATAAAAATGCTTTCTCATGGCTTTAAAGAAGATGAAGCAAAACAAAAAAGAAAAGAATTTGAAAAAAAAGCAAAAGAAAGAATAAAAGTAGGATTAATCCTAAATGAATTTGGTGAGCAAAATAAAATAAAAGTTGAAGAAAATGAGATACAAGGAGAAATTCAAAAACAATTAAGAACTATGCCTGGACAAGAAAAATTTTTAATGGAATATTATCAAAAAAACCCTTCTGCCGTAGCAAGCTTAAGAGGAACTATTTATGAGGATAAAATAATTAACCATATTAAATTAAAAGCTAATGTTACAAAAAAGCAGCTTACCAAAACAGAAGCTGAAAAACTTTTAAAAGAAGAAAATGAAAGACAAATGAAAGAACACCATCATGATAATAGCCATGATCATGACCACTCTAATGATAAAAAAAGCACACCATCAAAAAAAGAAACAAGTCTTAAAAAATCAAAAACTACAGTAAAGAAAACTCTAAAAACAAAAAAAGTTAGCAAAAAGTAATCACAAGTTGTATAAGTATAACGAATCAACTTATGAATAAAATACCAGAACATCTAAATACTCTTATCCCTATGGTTGTTGAGCAATCAAGCAGAGGTGAAAGAGCTTATGATATATACTCAAGGCTTTTAAAAGAAAGAATTGTTTTTTTAACTGGTCCTATAAATGATCAAGTTGCTTCCTTAGCAACTGCTCAACTTCTTTTTTTAGAATCTGAAAATCCAAAAAAAGAAATATATCTTTATATAAATAGTCCAGGAGGACTTGTTACAGCTGGATTAGGAGTTTACGATACAATGCAATATATTAAACCGGACGTATCAACTTTGTGTATTGGTCAAGCAGCTTCGATGGGATCTTTTTTATTAGCCGCAGGAACAAAAGGAAAAAGATTTTCTTTACCAAACTCAAGAATTATGGTGCATCAGCCATCAGCAGGTTTTCAAGGTCAAGCTACTGATATTGAAATTCATGCAAATGAAGTTTTGTCTTTAAAAAAAAGATTGAATGAAATTTATTCTAAACACACAGGTAAATCTGTAGAGGAAATTAAAACTGCCTTGGAGAGAGATAATTTTATGACCCCACAGGATGCAAAAAGTTTTGGTTTAATAGATAAAGTAGTAGAAAAAAGAGAGTAATTCACAATATATAGTTAATCACTCAACCTATACTTGATTAGTATGAGTTACATATAATAAAGTGTTATAAATGATTCGTTATAAAAATATGAGCAACAATAATAAAAATATTCTTTACTGTTCTTTCTGTGGCAAAAGCCAACATGAAGTAAGAAAATTAATTGCAGGTCCAACTGTTTTCATTTGTGATGAGTGTGTTGAATTATGCATGGATATTATAAAGGAAGAAAGCAAAGATACTTTAGTTAAACATCAAGATGGATTACCTTCCCCAAAGGAAATTTGTACTGTGCTTGATGATTATGTTATAGGACAAAAATTAGCGAAAGAAGTTTTGTCAGTCGCTGTACACAATCATTATAAAAGACTTAATTATGAAACAAAAACTACCAAGACTGTCGAATTAGCAAAATCAAATATTTTATTAGTTGGTCCAACTGGTTGTGGTAAAACCTTATTAGCACAAACTTTAGCAAGAATTTTAGATGTACCGTTTACTATGGCAGACGCAACAACATTAACCGAGGCTGGTTATGTTGGTGAGGATGTTGAGAATATAATTTTAAAATTATTACAAGCAGCTGATTATAATGTTGAAAAAGCCCAAAGAGGAATTGTTTATATTGATGAAGTAGATAAAATTAGTAGAAAATCAGAAAATCCATCAATTACAAGAGATGTTTCAGGAGAAGGTGTGCAACAAGCATTGTTAAAAATTATGGAAGGAACAATCGCTAGTGTACCACCTCAAGGAGGAAGAAAACATCCGCAACAAGAATTTTTACAGGTAGATACAACTAATATATTATTTATATGTGGAGGAGCTTTTGCAGGATTAGATAAAATTATTTCACAAAGAGATAAAGGTACTGCGATTGGTTTTGGTGCTGAGGTTAAAAGTTCCGAAGATAAAAAGATTGGTGAATGGATGAAGACATTAGAACCAGAAGATCTTTTAAAATATGGCTTGATACCAGAATTTATAGGAAGGTTGCCTATTATAGCAACTTTAGAAGATTTAGATGAAAAATCTTTAGTTAAAATATTAACGGAACCAAAAAATTCTTTAATTAAACAGTATCAAGAATTATTTAAATTAGAAGGTACAAAACTTACATTTAAAGAAAGTGCAACCAAAGAAATAGCTCTTAAGGCTATTTCTAAAAAAACTGGAGCAAGAGGATTAAGATCTATACTTGAAAATATATTACTTAAAACTATGTTTGAATTACCAAGTTTAGAAAATGTTGAAGAGGTTATAGTAGACTCTTCTGCGGCTAAAGGCCATACACAACCAATTTTACTTCATTCTAAAAATACTCAATCATCTAAGAGTAAAACAAGCAAGTCATCAGCCGCTTAAATACTCGTTAATAATTAACAAATATCTATTGCATTATCTTTATTTATATCCATATTTAGGTCATGGAACTTAAAGCTAATCAACCACTTTTGCCACTTAGAGATATAGTTGTATTTCCAAGTATGGTAATACCTTTATTTGTAGGTAGAGATAAATCAATAACAGCTTTAAACGAAGCAATGAAACAAGATAAAAAAATTATTCTTGTTACACAAAAAAATTCTGAAGTAGACGATCCAAAAAAAAACGATATTTTTATGTATGGTTGTGAAAGTAATATTTTACAACTTTTAAAATTACCAGATGGAACAGTTAAAGTTTTAGTTGAAGGTAATAAAAGAGTTAAAATAGTCGACTTTAAAGACGATGAAAAATTTATAATGTGTGGTTTTGAATATTTTGTAGATCAAATTAATAAAAACGATGATTTGATGCCACTAGCAACAACCGCTGTAAGAAGATTAGAAAAGTTAACATCAATAAATAAAAAAATTTCTAGTGAAGCTATTAATAGTATTAAAGAATTGAAAGATCCATCTAAGATAGCTGACAATATTGCCTCACATTTAAATACAACTATTTCTGAAAAACAACAGATGTTCGAAACAGCTGATGTGAAAAAAAGATTAAATATTGTTATAAAAATAATGGAAAATGAAACCAGTATTATTGGTGTTGAAAAAAGAATTAGAGGAAGAGTTAAGACACAGATGGAAAAAACTCAAAGAGAATATTATTTAAATGAACAATTAAAAGCTATACAGAAAGAACTAGGTGAAATTGAAGATGGAAAAGATGAAACTTCAAATTTAAATAAAGCTATTCTTAAATCTAAAATGCCTAAAGAAGTTCAAAAAAAATGTTTGTCAGAATTAAAAAAATTAAAAAATATGAGCCCAATGTCAGCTGAGGCAACTGTCGTAAGAAATTATTTGGATTGGATGATAGATATACCTTGGTACAAAAAAGATAAAGTTGATATTGATTTAAATAAAGCTTTAAAAGTATTAGATGAAGATCATTTTGGATTAGAAAAGGTAAAGGAAAGAATAATAGAATTTTTAGCAGTGCAAAAAAGAATGGATAAAATAAAAGGCCCTATACTTTGTTTAGTTGGTCCACCAGGTGTTGGAAAAACATCACTAGGTAAATCTATTGCTAAAGCAACTAATAGACAGTTTGTAAGAATGTCATTAGGAGGAATAAGAGATGAAGCTGAAGTAAGAGGTCATAGAAGAACTTACATTGGATCTTTACCTGGAAAAATTATTCAAATGATGAAAAAAGCTGGGACTAAAAACCCACTTTTTTTATTAGATGAAATTGATAAAGTGGGAAATGATTATCGTGGTGACCCATCTTCTGCATTGTTAGAAGCTTTAGATCCAGAACAAAATACAACTTTTAACGACCATTATTTAGAGGTTGATTATGATTTATCAGACGTAATGTTTGTTACAACTGCTAACACATTAAATATTTTACCTCCTTTGCTAGATAGAATGGAAGTTATTAGAATACCTGGTTATACAGAAGATGAAAAAATTAATATCGCTAATAAATTTCTTTTACCAAAAACGATTAAAGAAAATGGAGTTAAAAATGGCGAAATGGATTTATCTGATGGGACAATAAAAGAAATTATTCGCAATTATACAAAAGAGTCGGGAGTTAGAAATTTAGAAAGAGAAATTTCAAAGATAACTAGAAAAGTTGTTAAGAAAGTTGTGAACGCTGAAGAGACAAAAGTTAAAATTAATGAGAAAAATTTAACAGATTTTCTTGGAGTTAAAAAATTTAAGTTTGGCGAATTAGAAAGCGAAGATAAAGTGGGAATTGTAACTGGATTGGCGTGGACCGAATTTGGTGGAGAGATATTAAAAATTGAAACTGTTAATATGCCTGGAAAAGGAAGAATGCAAATTACAGGTAAACTTGGTGATGTTATGCAGGAATCTGTGAAAGCGGCTAAATCTTATGTAAGGTCAAAAAGTTTGGATTTTGGTATTATTCCTCCTATTTTTGAAAAAAAAGATTTTCATATACATGTACCTGAAGGCGCAACACCTAAGGATGGACCTTCAGCAGGAATAGCAATGGTTACTTCTATCGTTTCATCGATAACTAAAATTCCAGTTCGTAGAGATATAGCAATGACAGGTGAAGTGACAATTACGGGTCAAGTTCTACCAATTGGCGGATTAAAAGAAAAATTACTAGCAGCTCATAGAGCAGGAATTAAAGAAGTTTTAATTCCTAAAGATAATGAAAAAGATCTTGCAGATATTCCAAAAAAAGTTAAAGAAGACATTAAACTTACGACAGTAGAAATAGTAGATGAAGTTCTTAAAATTGCATTAACAAAAGAACTAAAAAGAACAGAATGGGTTGAGGTTGATAAATTATC
>JBJLDM010000036.1:0-25026 GCA_045567135.1 Candidatus Pelagibacter sp. | reverse complement strand
TTTTATTTAAAAATTCGTTTATTAAATAAGATTTTCTAAATTTTCTTAATAATTTAGGACCTCCAATTCTTTCAGTAGAAAAGGTATTTTTTTCATCAAAAATTTTGCAATTTTCATGATATTCAGCAAATACTTTTAGCATATTCAATTTAGATAAAGATTTAGATAAACCCCACATTAAATTTTGCATACCACCAACTTCAGGAGGAAAGTTTCTTGTTACAACTACGTACATTTTTTTACTTAATCCACTTAATATTACATCCCATACTAGGGATTTGTTCTTTTGGCCCATTGCCAGTTTTTGATATCATTTTTAAAGCAGTTAAGAGATCGCTATCACCCAATCGAACTGGTTTTAGTTCTTTTAATTCTCTCATTCTTCCTCTGTATTGAAGTTCTAATTTTTCATTATATCCAAAAAAATCAGGTGTACATACCGCATCATATTTTTTAGCAATTTCCTGACTTTCATCGTGAAGATATGGAAAACTAAAATTATGATTTTTTGAAAATTCAATCATTTTATCAAATGAGTCTTCAGGATAATTTTTTACATCGTTTGAACAAATTGCTACTGAACTTATTCCATATTTCTCTAACTCTTTACAATCACTTACGATATCTTGGATTACTGCTTTTACATAAGGACAATGATTGCAAATGAACATAATTAAAGTTCCTTTATTTCCTTTAATATCGTCTAAAGATAAAATTTTATTATCTGTTGATTTAAGTTTAAAATTTTCAGCTTTTTTGCCAAAATCACATATTGGAGTTTTTGTTAGTGTCATGTTAAAACAATATATATTTTATGTTTTACGATTTAAAAGATAAAAAACCAAAAAACTCTGGCGAAAATTGGGTAGCTCCAAATGCTGTTGTAATAGGAGACGTTACTCTGGAAAAAAATTCAAGTATTTGGTTTAATGCAACTTTAAGAGGTGATTTAGAAAATATTCATATAGGTGAGGGATCCAACGTACAAGATGGATGTGTTCTCCATACTGATCCAGGATATCCTTTAAAAGTTGGAAAAAATGTTACAGTTGGACATCTGGTTATGCTTCATGGATGCACAATAGGAGATGATAGTCTTATAGGTATTGGAGCAGTAATATTAAACAACGCTAAAATTGGAAAAAATTGTATTATTGGAGCCAAGGCATTGATAACAGAGAATAAAGTTATACCAGATAATTCACTTGTAATTGGATCGCCAGGCAAAGTAGTGAGAGAAGTTACAGAAGAGGAAAAAAAAGCAGTCTTTGAAAATACTAAACATTATCAAGATAATTGGAAAAAATATTCTAAATCAATTTTCTAATTTTTTTAAATGAAAATTTTTTTTAATGTATTTGTATTATTTATATTTTTTTCAACTCTTATGGTAAAATCAGCTTTATCAAAAATTACATACAAGGAGATACTAGACAATCCTATTGATCTAGAGCTTAATTTAAATTACGCCAAACAACAAGAAAAAGCTGGTAATATAAAATCAACAATTGCTACTCTGGAAAGACTAAGTACTCTTTATCCAAAAAACTCAGATATTAAATTATACCTAATATCAATTTTACTTAAAATGGACTCAAAAGTAAAAGTTGATTTTATGGTAAAAACAATTCTCGAAGATCCTAATACAACTGATGAAACAAAAAAAATCATATCTGGGCTCTTGACTGATAATAAATTTGAAAAAAACAAAAAAAAGAAATGGATAGCGTATTTAGATCTTAATTATTCACAAACAGAGGAAGATAATATAAGTGGAAGGACAAAATCAAGTCAGCTTGCGAAAAGTAATGGAACAACAGACTCCGAAGTACCTTTTCCAGCGAATGATAGCAAATTAACATTAGAGTATGATAAAACTTACATAAGAGGCAGTTCATTAATCTTGGGAAGAATACTAGATGATAGTTCATCAGTATTTTTGAACTTAGGTTTAAATATAAATACAAATAATAAAAAATTAAAAGGTGAAAGCGATATTTATTCTAGTTCACTAAGTTATTTTAAGGCCTATAAAAAACATTATTTTTCCCCTTATGTTTATTACAATAAACTTAATTATAGAATGCAAGAAGACTATCAAAGTAAGGGAATTGGAATTAATAATACCTATTTACTCAATGATAAATTAAATTTGAATTATGCACTTGGTTATTCTAACTCCAGATATCATTCAGAGTCCTCACCAATTGACTCTCAAGGAAATCAAATATTTGTTGATGCAGGTGACTTAAATAATAACGAGTTATATTATTCAAGTTTAAGGTTTAACTATAATATTTCTAACAAAACTCAAATAACTTCAAAATTAATATTAAGTGAAGTAGATCATGCAAAAGCATATGATAGTTATTATTCCAGTGGAATTAATTTGGGTTTTTCTAAAATATTTCCTTTAGGCACATTCTCTGCAACAACAACTCATTTGACAAACAATTATGATGCCAAAAAAACTAGTGTGTCATCATTACTTGATAGAAAAGATAAAAGTCTAGTTACCAATCTAAGCTTGAAAGGTGACGTTAATCAGCTGTTTCCTTTTTTGCAAAAGATAAATAAAGATAACAATTTTTTTTATACTTTGAGTTATAGAGAATCTAATGTAAATTCAAATATATCTAGTTATGAAATAAAAAGATCCTTTAAGACAATAAATATAACTAAAAGGATAAATTTTAATGATTAAAAAAATTTTTTTCACTTTATTTATTTTTCTTTTTTTAAATTCCAAATCCATTTGTAATGAATTTATCGGAGTAATTGGATTTGCTGTTGGTGATATTAAAAACCAAAAAAACGAAAAATTATTTAACGGCTCCAAAATATTTTATGGGGATACTATTTTTGTTAAACTCAATTCCAATACACAAATTTTATTTTTAGATGAAACTGCAATGACATTGGGTGAAAGTACCGAACTTACAATTGATGATTTTGTATATGATCCAAAAACAAATAATGGAAACTTTGTAACAAATATTAAATCTGGAATTGTCAAAACTATTTCAGGAAAAATTAGTGAAAAAAATCCTGATAATTTAAAAGTAAAAATGCCCAATGGATCATTGGGTGTAAGAGGTACAGAATTTTTAGTTTCATCAAATTCTAATAATAATGAGAGTACAGTTGTGCTTTTAGGCCCTGGCCCACAAAATACTCTTGGTATGACTCCTGGAAATATTCAACTCACTGATGGTTTTAATACAACTGATATAACAAACCCAGGTTTCCAAGCAATAATTACTGATATTGTGTCATTAGCATCTCCCGCAGGCACAGAAATAATATCTCAAATGTCTAGTTCAATGAGTCATTCAATATTAAATTCTAGCAATGTTGTTGATACTTCTAAAAATTTAACATCAAATTTAATAAATTCGGCAGATTTAAAAAATAATATTATAGTTACTGCTAAAAAATTTGATTTAAAATCAGACGAAAGTGCTTCAGAAATATTATCAAGTTTGTCATTAGAGTCAGATTCTAAAGAAATATCAGTTGCCATGAATCAGTTGCAAGAAAATATAATAGTTACAGATAATGAAAATTATGTAAGAACTTTAGACCAAGATACAATTTTATATGATAGTGGTTGGTTTGATCTTTCACCAGTAGAGACAGGTTCAAATGGATTAACTTATAGTCTCGGCGATGAAGGAGTTTCACAAGTATTTGATACTGCAGCAACCCAACAAGGTCGTGCTAAAGTTTATGTAAACTTTAATAAAAAAGAAATAAGTGCAGATGTATTTTCTAAAATAACATTAAAAGGAGCATCTACAGTGGACTATAGCTTTACAACGCCTACAGTTACTTTAACAACAATACCAGTTGTTGCTTCTGTGCCTATGGCAATGGGATCAACTGGAGGTACATTTATTGATACATTGATAGATAGTGGTGGGGGTGAATGCCCAGCCGACTCTTGTACATCTTTAGTTAGAGTTGCAAATACTTTGCAGAGTAGTTCTTTGACATTGAATTCTGGAACAACAGAGCAATTAATGGACAAGTATAACCATGACACTAAAAATTCAGATGCTGCAAAAGAAGTATTTCAATACGGTAAATTTACTACTGTTGACTCATCTGGATTAACGGGTCTAGGAACTTTTGTCTTTGAGGGAGCTCATGATGCAGCCGCATCCCCCGCAGGAGAAGCTGCTTACGTTCAATCTATCGAAAGACTAGAGGGCTCAACAGTAGTAATTGGTAAAGCTTTAGAATAATATAATAATGTCGGAAACTAAAAATCTTAGATCAATTGCAGAGATTTATAAATCAGATAAAATTGAGCATGGATATATTCGAAATTATGAGAGTCATTTTGAAAAAATAAGGGACGAAAAGTTAAAAATACTTGAAATTGGCATAGCAGATGGAAAATCTTTATTAACTTGGTCTGATTACTTTGAAAATTCTCAAATTATAGGAATTGATATACATAAAATAGATATAGTAGAAAAAAAATTAGATAGAAAAAATATAGAAGTACACCAAGGATCTCAAAGCGATAAAGAATTTATTGAAGAAATTATAAAAAAATATACTGATTTTGATATTATAATTGATGATGGAAGTCATATTTCTAAAGATGTTAAAAAAAGCTTTGAGCTACTTTTTCCAGCCTTAAAGAATAACGGATTGTATATTGTTGAAGATATGCAGACTAGCTATAACCATTTTTTTGGCGGCAATCCATTTGATCTAAAATATTCAAATTCACATATGAATTTTTTTAAAAATTTAACAGATAGCTTAAACTATCAAGAAATTGCTAATCCATTTTACTTAATGAAAAAATATGACTCAAAGATTATAAATATTTCTTTTTATCACAACATGGTTTTTATAAGAAAAGGTAATAATAACAGAGTTAGTAAAGAGGTCATAAACCATTCTTATGAAGATATGAAATATTTAGAAAAATCAAATAGAACAGGTAAAAAATTTAAGTATTTTTTAAAATATAAAATTATATATAAAATTTATACTTTGTTACTTTTTGTATTCCACACAATTAAAAAAATCCTATTGCTTAGAATTTAAGGAACTAACCAAGTATTTTTATTTGTTTCTAAATTAAATCTAGCTCTTCGATGACCTTTGGCAGCTAAATAAAGCCATTCGATAGATTTTACTTTACACTGGATAACAGTAAAGTTTTTATAGCCTTCTTCACTTTGTTCCATAGTAAATTCAAAATTATCTAATTCAGGTTTTAATCCAGAAGTTGGAATATCAGACTCTGTACCAGGGCCATTATCAACTAAATAACATTTTCTACTAATGTGCTGAGTTTTAGACCAAGATTCTTTTGTTACATTATTGTTGTGGTTTACTGTGCATTCAACTTTTAATCTGACTTGGATTTTTTCCTCTTTATCATAAAAAAGCATTGCAGCATTTGGATTTTTTTTTAATTTTTGAATTTTATCAGATCTTATATCGCTATGAAATTGAACTAAGCTATTTTGTTGATCAGATTTTCTAAGAACTACAATTCTTCCATCAAAATCAGATTGATTACCACAGATGAAAGTCGGTATTCTAAATTGAGAACTTCGGTTAATCACTGCATCATCAAGCATTAACCAAATCTTTTTTTTTATTTCACTGAAATCTTCGTAGTATGCTGGTTGCATACAGAATTACTTCCTTAATCTTCTAATTAAACTTGAAGTATCCCATCTATTGCCACCAAGTTTTTGTACATCACCATAATACTGGTCAACAATTTCTGTTATAGGGAGTAAGGAATTATTTTTTTTTGCTTCATCCAATGCAATTTTTAAATCTTTTCTCATCCAATCTACTGCAAACCCAAATTCAAACTTATCATCTATCATTGTTTTATATCTATTTTCCATCTGCCAAGATTGAGCTGCCCCTTTAGATATTACTTCAATAACATCTTCCATATTTAAACCAGCTTTTAAGCCAAAGTTAATACCTTCCGACAATGCTTGAACCAGACCACCTATACAGATTTGGTTAACCATTTTTGCTAATTGACCATTCCCAGCTTTTCCAAGTAATTTCATTTTTTTGCTGTAGCAATCAATTTTATCTTTAGCTTTATCAAAGTCAGCTTGATCACCACCAATCATTACTGTCAGTGCACCATTTTCTGCTCCTGCTTGACCACCGGATACTGGAGCATCTAAAGCACCAAAACCATTTTTCTTTCCGTATTCATAAATTTCTCTCGCAATCGTTGCTGAAGCTGTTGTGTTGTCTATATAGATAGTATCTTTCTTAATTGTTTTAAAAGCTCCGTTATCACCAAAGGTTACTTCTCTTAAATCATTATCATTTCCAACACAGGTAAAAATATATTCAGCATCTTTAGCGGCATCAGCTGGTGTTTTTGCCAGTTTACCTTTGTATTCAGTTAGCCATTTGTCTGCTTTAGTTGTTGTACGATTATAAACAGTTACATTGTGTCCAGCTTTTGATATATATCCTGCCATTGGATAACCCATGACACCAAGACCGATAAAAGCAACGTTACAAGACATAAAAAATGTTTAATAAATTAAGTTTAAAAGTAATTATATTTGGTTTTATCTTTACATTTTTTTCTAGTTTTGGACAGAGTTTTTTTTTAGGAATCTTTAATACTAGTATAAGAAATGAACTGTCCATTACACATGGACAATTTGGCACAATCTATGCTTCGGCAACTTTATTAAGTAGTTTTTTACTTATCTGGGTAGGTAAAAAAATAGATGATATTAATATTTTTAAATTTGCATTCTTTGTTACTTTGCTTTTATCTTTTTCTAGTTTCTTTTTTTCAAAAATTTCGTCTGTAACAATTCTTTTTATAGCAATTTTCTTAATGAGATTTTCAGGCCAAGGAATGATGTCTCATACTGCAACAACAACTATCTCACGCTTTTTTACAAAATCTAGAGGTAAAGCCTTAAGCACAGGATGGTTTGGTTTATCTACTGCAGAATTTATTTTACCTGTGTTGATCATTTATTTATTAACCATAATTGATTGGAGAGATATTTGGTTTTATATATCTATTTTAATTTTACTTTTTTTACCAATTTTATCTTTTATTTTAATAAAAAATCTTAACTTTGATTCTAGAGAGGAATTATCTGCAAATGAAACCAAAGAAAAAAATATAAAAAATTGGAATAGGTTAGAAGTTTTAAAAGACTATAGGTTTTATATTGTTTGCATGAACATGCTTGCTATGCCTTGGATTGCAACTGGAGTATTTGTTTATCAATCATTT
The DNA here is from genome assembly GCA_045567135.1 of Candidatus Pelagibacter sp. Classification (GTDB taxonomy): domain Bacteria; phylum Pseudomonadota; class Alphaproteobacteria; order Pelagibacterales; family Pelagibacteraceae; genus Pelagibacter. The sequence continues at coordinate 17,753 of JBJLDM010000036.1, read as the reverse complement.
ATTCTTTCTTCAAAGGGATGGGGACCATACATAATTGCACAATCATTCATGGTTTATTCTATCGCTTCGGTGATAACTTTATTCTTATCAGGTTTCTTGATTGATAAATTTACTAGCAGAAAGCTTTTAATTTATATGAATATTCCTCTTTTATTATCTGCTGTTGTATTGTTTTATTTTAAAAATCCTATCTCATCTTTTTTCTTTTTAGGTTTAATTGGTATTTCAAATGGATTAGCCAACGTACTTGGATCTTCAACATGGGCTGAAATTTATGGTGTAAAACATATTGGTTCAATTAAAGCTTTAACCACTGCTTTAATGGTTTTTGCAACTGCTTTTGGTACTGCATTATTTGGGATTTTAATTGATATGGGCCTAACTATTGAAAGTATATCTATAATATCTGGAACCTATATTTTTGTATCGATAGTATTATTGTTTGTAATTAAAGGTAAACTAAATCCTATATATCAACAGAAATAGCTTGATTTTAAATTTTCACAGGTATAAATACCTCGCATGGCAAGAGTAACAGTTGAAGATTGTATTGATAAAGTCGAAAGCCCATATGAGCTTGTTCTAGTAGCAAAAGAGAGAACTACCCAATTAAATGCAGGTGTTGAACCAACAGTAAGTGTTGATAACGATAAAAATACAGTTATTTCATTAAGAGAAATTGCAAACGAAAATATAAAAGTTCCAGAATTAATTGAGAGTGCCATTTACAAGTTAAGAAAACATGTTGAGCAAATAGATGACACATCTTCTGAAGATGAAGAAGTTGGAGATGATTTTGAAAATTTATACAAAGGTGAAATTTCTAAAAGTGGAGCACCAATATTACCCTCTAAAAGAGCTAGAAAAATTCCTGAAAAAATTCAAGTATCAAAAGAAGATTTAGAAGAATTAAAAAATGAAACTAATGAACAGGTAGAAGTTGAAGCTGATAATGATGAAGAAAGTAATGAAGTTTCAATAGAAGAATTAAAAGAAAAAGAAAATACAAATCTAGAAAAATCTGAAGACGACTCTGTAAATAATCAATAAAATAAGATAAAAATCTTAAGTATGAATAGAAAAGTTTCAGTTGCTCCTATGATGGACTGCACTGATAAGCACGAAAGATATTTTTTAAGATTAATTAGCAAAAATGTATTGCTATACACTGAGATGATTGTTTCAGAAGCAATTGATAGAGGTGATAAAAATAAACTTTTATCCTTTAACTTAAATGAAAAACCAGTTGCTTTACAATTGGGTGGTTCTTCACCAAAATTATTAGCTAATGCAGCAAGGATAGGAGAAGAGTTTGGTTATGATGAGATAAATCTAAATCTAGGCTGCCCAAGTAAAAAAGTTGAGAAAAATAAATTTGGAGCTTGCTTAATTAAAGAACCAAACCTAGTTGCTGAATGTTTAAATGAAATGCAATCCAAAACAAAATTACCCGTAACCGTTAAGACAAGAATTGGTTATAATGATGTAGAAGATTATGAAAGTCTTTTTAATTTTATAAATCTTTTAAAATCTACTGGTGTTAAAACATTTATTATACATGCAAGAAAAGCAGTGTTAGGAAAATTTACCCCAAAACAAAATTTAAATATTCCACCATTAAAGTATGAAATGGTTTATAATTTAAAAAAAGATTTTAAGGACTTAGAAATAATCATTAATGGCGGCATAACATCTACAAATCAAATACAAGACCATTTGAAAAAAGTAGATGGTGTTATGATTGGAAGATCTATTTATCATTCTCCTTATATTTTAGCTGATATTGAAAAAGAAATTTTTAATAATAAAAACGTTTTATCTAGAGAAGAAATAATTGAAAATTTGGTTCCTTACGTTAAAGATGAAATTAAAAAAGGCACAAGAATGAATCAAATTATGAGACATACTTTAGGTTTATTTCATGGGCAAACAGGTTCAAGTTTTTGGAAAAGATATTTAAGTGAAAATATGTGTGTTAGAGATGCAGACGTTAAAAAAATTGATCATATTATGGATAAAGTTAAATTAGCTCCTCAGGCACATACAGCGACTCAAATTGATTAATTTTATTTTATCAAACGAATATTCATTCTTTATATTGTTAATGGTGCTAACTGCTTTTCCAGTTGGTTTTCTTGCTGGATTGTTTGGAATTGGTGGAGGGCTTATTACTGTTCCTTTTCTATTTTTTATCTTTGATAGTTTAAACATAAACCAGGATTACTTGATGCATTTAGCTGTTGGAACTTCATTTTCAATAATTGTTCCTACTTCTATAATTTCTGTATTAACTCATAATAAAAATGGATCAGTTGATTTTGGTGTGATCAAAAATTATGCAATTTTTGTAATAATAGGGGTACTATCAGGAACTATTTTTGCTGCTATTTTGCATACTAAATCTCTTTTGTTATTTTTTACTACAATCGTTTATTTGTGTGGAGCTTATTTATTAAACATTAAGGATAAAACAGATAATTTAAAAGTGAATTTTAATCTAATTCCAAGGATTATACTTGGTTTTCTTTCAGGATTCATTTCATCAACTATGGGAATAGGAGGTGCAATTATGAACGTTCCTATCTTAAAATATTTTGGCTATCCAATTAATAAAGCTATAGGTAGTGCAGCTGCCATTGGTTCAGTAATTTCTTTATTCGGTGCATTAGGTTTTTTAATAACTGGTTCATTTTTAAAAGCTGATTTGCCATTAAGTGTAGGATTTATAAATATACCTGCGTTTTTAATATTTATACCAATAACAATGTTCATGGCGAGAATAGGAGCAAATACAGTTCATAAACTTGATAAATCAAAATTACAGAGTTTTTTTGGAATTTTTCTATATGTAGTAGGAACTATCTTTTTATATAGATATCTAAATATTTAATTATAAATTAAATTTTTTGGTCGTACTCGCCAATTTTCCCAGATTTTTGCAATAAACTATCTATAAAGTTAAAAATTTCTTTTTTTCTTTTGTCTGATGTAGGGCTTTCAGTAACAACTACAAGTGACGGCTTGTTTGAAGATGCTCTTATTAACCCCCATGAACCATCTTCTAATGTAAATCTAATACCATTTACAGTCAAAATATTGGAGATATTTAAACCATCTATTTTATTTTTATTATTTTTCAATTCTTTAATTTTATTAATTAATTCATTAATGACTTCATATTTTTCATCATCCTTACAAAAAGGAGCCATAGTTGGGCTTTGGTAAGTTTTAGGCAAATCGTTAATTAGTTCACTTAGTTTCTTATTTTGATTATCAAGAAGATGACAAATTTGAGAAGCAGAATTTATTCCATCATCAAAACCATAACCAAGTGGTTTATTAAAAAAGAAATGCCCACTTTTCTCAAATCCAGCAATTGCATTTTCTATATTAACTTTTCTTTTAATATAAGAATGACCAGTTTTCCAATAAATTGTTTTACAATTATTTTTAACTAAAATTTCATCTTTTTCAAATAAGCCAGTAGACTTAACATCTACAACAAATTTAGAATTTTTATGTTGTTCTGAAATATTTCTAGCTATTAGTAATCCAATTTTGTCAGCAAAAATTTCATTTCCATTATTATCAATTACACCTACACGATCTCCATCACCATCAAAACCAAAACCTACATCTGCTTTATTTTCTTTTACACATTTTGAAATTTCATGAAGCATTTTCATATCCTCAGGATTTGGATTATATTTTGGAAAACTATAATCTAATTTACAGTCTAACTCTATTACATCACAGCCAATACCTCTTAAAATATCTGGTGCAAATATACCAGCGGTTCCGTTTCCACAAGCAGCGACTACTTTAATTTTTTTTTTAATTTTATTTTTAGAAAGTTCATTGATATAAATTTTATTAAAATCTTTTATGGATTTATATGTACCTTTTCCAGAAGTGAATTTTTCATTTAAAACAATATCTTTAAGTTCTGACATTTCTTCCTTACAATGAGTAAGTCCTTTTTCAATTCCCATTTTAATTCCTGTCCAACCATTTTCGTTATGACTGGCAGTTATCATAGCTACAGCATCTGAATTTAATTTGAATTGAGAAAAATATACAGTGGGAGATAAGCATAACCCAATATCCTGAACATTGCATCCTGTTGATACCAATCCTTTTACAAAATTATCCTTAACTGTTTCGCTATAAGATCTATAGTCGTAACCAACAATTACATTTGGATTGTCTATTTTTTTTTTGATTTGAGTTCCAAAACCTTTCCCAACAGTTTCTATACCTAAATCATTTATATTTTCGGGGTATAGCCAGCGAGCGTCATATTCTCTAAAACCCAAGGGATCTATTTTTTTATCTTTAGACATATCGTTTATTTGTATAATTCTTTTTGTTTTTTTATTGATTATTTTTTTAAATGTTCTATAAATGTTCTATTGATTTATAATTTATATAGTATATTAAGAATATCTACATACAACATGTAGTTGTTTTACTAAAAAATAAGGAAATAATGAATAGAATAGTCTCTCAAGCCATCAAGAAAGCTGTCTCAGAATATAGCGAAAAGAACCCTCAACAGATTAATAAAGAAAAAAGACCAGATTTATTCTCATTAAATAATAATACTGAATTATTTCAAAATTCAAAAGGGATAACTATAAAAATTGACAGATCTAAAGATAATAATTTAACTGACTTTGGACGAGCAACTTTAAGCGATAGATATTTAGGAGAAAGTGAATCTTTCCAAGATTTGTTTGCAAGGGTAGCAAGTCATTATGCAGATGATAATTTACATGCACAGAGACTTTATACTTATATAAGTGATCTATGGTTTATGCCAGCAACACCAGTTTTATCAAACGGTGGAACAAGTAGAGGTTTACCTATTTCGTGTTTCTTAAATGAAGCAGGTGATAGTTTAAATGGAATTTTAGATCTTTGGAGTGAAAACGTTTGGCTTGCAGCACGAGGAGGAGGCATTGGAAGTTATTGGGGTAACCTTAGATCAATAGGAGAAAAGATTGGAAGAGTTGGAAAGACATCTGGAATAATACCTTTTATTAAAGTTATGGACTCATTAACTATGGCTATTAGCCAAGGTTCTTTGAGAAGAGGATCTGCTGCATGTTATTTGCCAATTGATCATCCTGAGATAGAAGAATTTATTGAAATGAGAAGACCTACTGGAGGTGATCCAAATAGAAAGGCTTTGAATCTTCACCATGGAGTTTTAGTCTCAGATGCTTTTATGAGAGCAGTTGAAATGGATGAACAGTGGGGTTTAAAAAGTCCTAAAGATGGCGTGGTTCAATCAAGAGTTTCTGCTAGGAACTTATGGATAAGATTGTTAACAGCAAGAGTTGAAACTGGTGAACCTTATATTATTTTTATTGATACAGTTAATAGACAAATTCCTCAACATCACAAACTAGCAGGGCTAACAGTTAAAACTTCAAATTTATGTAGTGAAATTACTTTACCAACAGGAATTGATAAAGAAGGCAAGGATAGAACTGCTGTTTGTTGCCTCTCATCTTTAAATATAGAAAAATATGATGAATGGAAAGATGATGAAAATTTTATTGGAGATGTAATGAGATTTTTAGATAATGTACTAACTGATTTTATTGAAAATGCCCCTGAAGAATTTAGTGATGCTAAATATTCTGCTTTAAGAGAAAGAAGTGTCGGTTTGGGAGTTATGGGCTTACATTCATTTTTTCAAAAGAAAATGATACCACTCGAATCTGTTATGAGTAAAGCTTGGAATAAAAAGATATTTGAAAACATTCAAAAGAAAGTAGATCAATCATCTAAAGATCTTGCTGAAGAAAGAGGAGCATGTCCGGATGCTGCTGACTATGATATCAAAGAAAGATTTTCTAATAAAACTGCGATAGCACCTACGGCTTCTATTTCAATTATATGTGGTGGAACATCACCAGGAGTTGAGCCTATAGCTGCAAATAGTTACACACACAAAACACTTTCAGGATCTTTTAATGTTAGAAATAAGTATCTAAAAAAATTACTTGCAAAACATAATAAAGATGATGATGAAACTTGGTCAAGCATAACAACAAATCAAGGATCTGTTTCTCATTTAGATTTTTTAACAAAAGATGAAAAAGATGTATTTAAAACAGCTTTTGAGTTAGATCAAAAATGGATTGTTGAATTAAGTGCAGATAGAACACCAAATATATCTCAAGCACAATCTATTAATATATTTTTACCAGCAGATGTTCATAAAAAAGAACTTCATCAAATACATTTCCAAGCATGGAAGAAAGGTTTAAAAAGCCTTTATTACTGCAGATCAAAATCAATTCAACGTGCTGAAAATGTAAATGATGCTAAATCTACAGATATTACAGCAAATGTTTACAAGTCGAAGAATGAAAAAAGTAATGAACCTGAATATGAGGAATGTTTATCATGTCAGTAGTTAATAAAGAAATTAAGCAAGAAATTATAAAACCAAAAAAAATGGGATTATTAGTAGAAAATCCAGTTTATAAGCCATTTAGATATCCATGGTGTTATGATGCTTGGTTAACTCAACAAAGAATTCATTGGTTGCCAGAAGAAGTTCCATTAGGAGATGATGTTAGAGATTGGCAAAAGAATTTATCACAATCGGAAAAAAATTTATTAACTCAAATTTTTAGATTTTTTACCCAAGCAGATGTTGAGGTTAACAATTGTTATTTGAGACATTACACAACAGTATTTAAACCTACCGAAGTTTTAATGATGATGACAGCTTTTGCATCAATGGAAACAGTTCATATTGCAGCTTACTCACATTTACTTGATACAATAGGGATGCCAGAATCTGAGTATTCTGCATTTATGAAATATAAAGAGATGAAAGATAAGTACGACTACATGCAAGGCTTTAATGTTAATTCTAAAGAAGATATTGCAAAAACTGTAGCGGTCTTTAGCGCTTTCACAGAAGGACTTCAATTATTTGCTAGTTTTGCAATATTACTTAATTTTCCAAGACATAATAAAATGAAAGGAATGGGCCAAATTGTTACGTGGTCTGTGAGAGATGAAACTTTGCATTGTAATTCTATGATAAGATTATTTAAAGAATTTATAAAAGAAAATCCTGAAATTTGGACACCTAAATTAAAAAAAGAACTTTATGAAGCTTGCAGAACAATAATTGAGCATGAAGATTCATTTATAGATTTAGCATTTGAAATGGGTCCGATGGAAGGTTTAACAGCTCAAGAAGTAAAAGATTATATAAGATTTATAGGTAACAGAAGACTTGCACAATTAGGTTTAGAGCCAATTTACAAAATTGATAAGAACCCTCTTACATGGTTAGACACAATGTTGAATGCTGTTGAACATATGAATTTCTTTGAAGGAAGAGCAACTGAATATTCTAAGGCATCAACTCAAGGCACTTGGACAGAAGCCTTTAGTTAATATTTAATTTTATCTTTGGTTAAGAAGCATAACTTTTCTATGCTTTGGTCCGTTGTATTTAGAAAGTGGTCTAATAAGTTTATTCGCGGCATGTTGTTCCATAATATGAGCAGACCAACCAGTAATTCTTGATGTTACAAAAATAGGTGTAAAGAAATCAGTATCAAAACCCATTAAATGATATGTTGGACCTGTAGGATAATCGACATTTGGATGAATATTTTTTCTTTCTATCATTACTTTTTCAACGATGTCGTAAATTTTACTAAATTTTTTGTCTTTTTTAATTTTTGCAACCCTTTTAAAATAATCCCTCATTGTTGGAACTCTCGAGTCTCCTGATTTGTAAACCCTATGCCCAAAACCCATTACAACATCTTTTTTATCCAAAGCATTGTTAATCCATTTTAATGCATTCTCAGGTTTTTTAATTTTATTCATCATATGCATTACCTCTTCATTTGCTCCGCCATGCAATGGACCTTTAAGACTAGCAATTGCACCTGTTATTGCTCCGTGTATATCTGATAAACTACTTGTTATTGTTCTTGCGGTAAAAGTAGAAACATTGAAGCTATGTTCAGCGTATAGAATTAAAGAAACATCAAAAGCTTTAACAATTTCTTTGTTTGGAACTTTTCCAAAACACATATAAAAAAAGTTTTCTGCAAAAGACAGGTTTTTTTTAGGTTTAATTATTTTTTTTCCTTTTCTTATTCTATAAAAAGCAGCTAAAGCAGTAGGAGTTTTAGCAAAAATTCTCATAGCTTTACGCATGTTCGCTTCAGGAGAATTATTAGTTGTATCTTTATCCTCTAACCCCATTACACTTACAGCGGTTCTTGCCACATCCATTGGATGTGATTTTTTTGGCATATGTTTGATTATTTCGTTGAGATTTTTTGACAAATCTCTATTTGATTTTTCTTCTTTTTCAAATTTTTTTAATTGGATGCTATTTGGAAGGTCTCCATTAAGGATTAAATAAGCAGCCTCTTCAAATCTACACATTTCACATAAATCTTGAACAGCATAACCTCTGTAAGTTAGTGAATTAATTTCAGGCATAACTTTAGATACTTGAGTTTCATCAACCACTATACCTAAAAGACCTTTTTTTATTTCATCACTCATTACTCATGACCTTCCGTACTAAAGTTATAAATTTTTTCATCTAACGAGTTATATTTTTCATATTCAACTAAATCATATAATCTTTTTCTTGTTTGCATTTTATCAATAACATTATTTTGATGTCCATCGTCAAAAATAGCGCGTAGCCCATCTTCTACATTTTTCATAGCCAATCGTTGTGTTGTTACAGGGTAAATTACAATATTATATCCAAAATTTTCTAATTCTTTATAATTAAACAGTTTTGATTTTCCAAATTCAGTCATATTAGCTAACAAATAACAGGAAAGATTTTTTCTAACTTTTTCGAAGTCTTTTTCGTCTTCTAGAGCTTCTGGAAAAATAATTTCTGCTCCAGCATCAATATAACTTTTACATCTATCGATCATCTTATCTATACCTTCAACACTTTTTGCATCTGATCTTGCAATAATTTTAAAATTTTTATCTTTTTTTGCTGATACACATTCTTTTATTTTTTTCACCATTGTATTAGTTGAAATTAATTCTTTGTTATCAAGATGACCGCATCTTTTTCTTTCAATTTGATCTTCAAGATGTACAGCAGAAACTCCAAACTCTTCAAAGGTTTCAATAGTTTCTTTGCAAGATGTAAAACCTGTATCTATATCAACGATTGTTGGCAAGTTTGTAACTCTAGAAATAAGATATGATCTTGTACTTACATCTTGTAAAGTTGTTAATCCGATATCGGGAAAACCAAGATCATTAGCCATTACACCACCAGAAACGTAAACTGCATCATAACCAATTTCTTCAATTAATTTTGCCGTAAGAGGATTATATGCACCAGGAACTCTTAAAATTTTGTTAGATTTTAATTTTTTATCAAGATCTATTCTTTTTTGATTTGCTTCTTTTTCTACAAAATGCATTAAAAAATTCCTTTTTTCAAATTTCTTTTAATTTTACTTTTTTTTACTTCAATGTTTAACATGCTTAACTGTCCTGTTTTTAGTTTTTTCAAATTTTGAACTGTTTTTAAAAATCTGCTACTTTCTTTTTTATCAAGAATTTTATCAGTTAAAGTTAAAAACTTTTTAATATAGTTTTGTCTTTTAAATGGACGTGATCCATATGGATGGGCGTCGGCAAGAGATTGTTGTTCAATTATTTTTTTACCATTTTTAAGAGTAATAATTACTTTTGCTCCAAAGGATTTTTTCTTTGGATTTGGATCATGATATTTTTTAGTCCATTTTTTATCTTCGTGTGTTTTAATAGAGTACCATATTCTAATTGTACTTTTTTTCTTTGCTCTTGATTTACTATAAGACTTTACGTGATGCCAATCTCCATCCTCTAACGCTACTGCAAAAATATACATTATAGAGTGATCTAAAGTTTCTCTGCTAGCATTCGGATCCATTTTTTGCGGATCATTTGCCCCAGTTCCAATTACATTATGAGTGTGATGACTTGTATAAATATCTATTTTTTTAATTTGATTTAAATTATTAATTTTTTTATTAACTTTTTTTGCAATATCTATTAATGCTTGAGCTTGATATTCAGCTGAATATTCTTTTGTGTAAGTTTCTAGTATAGCTTTTTTTTCTTCATTTTTTTTTGGTAAAGGAATTTTGTATAAAGCTTTTTTTCCATCTAATATTCTTGCTATAACACTATCTTCCCCTTCATATATGGGGCTTGGCGCTCCTTCGCCTCTCATAGCTCTGTCAACAGCTTCGATGGCTAATTTACCAGCATGAGCCGGTGCAAAAGCTTTCCAACTAGAAATTTCCCCTTTTCTTGATTGTCTTGTTGAAATTGTTGTATGTAATGCTTGTTGAATAGCTTGATAAATAGTTTCTGTATTAAGTTTTAGCATTGTTCCTAAGCCAGCTGCAACGCTAGGACCAAGATGCGCAATATGATCAACTTTGTGTTTATGAAGACAAATACCTTTAACTAAATTAACCTGCACTTCATAGGCTGTAATAATTCCTTTTATCAGATCAATACCATTTACTCTTTTTTGTTGTGCAACTGCAATTAAAGGAGGAATATTATCACCAGGGTGACTATAGTCAGCTGCTAAAAAAGTGTCGTGAAAATCCAATTCTCTTACAGCAGTTCCATTTGACCAAGCTGCCCACTCACAATCAAATTTAAGTTTTGAATTTATACCAAACAAAGTTGCACCAGAATTTTTAGGATGCTTAAGTGACATTTCACGAGATGAAATAACCGCCTTTCTATTTAATGACGCTATTGCAACAGATGCGTTATCAATTATTCTATTGATAACCATATCTATTGATTTTTTGTTTAGTTTTGACTTATCGCTCGCTATCTCAGCTAATTTCCATGCCAACTGTTTTTTTTTAGGCAAGTATTTTTTTGATGGATAAACTTTTACTTTATGAACTATCAATTTGTCTCCTAAAAATATATCTACTGTAATACAATAATAATTGCAGTTATCAAAAGTAAAATTGCCAAAAAATACTCAATTAATGCTTTTATTTTATTATTCCTCACTAAATTTCTTATTGCGGAACCAAAAGCTGCCCACGGTGATATTGATAAAGGACAAATAATAAGAGCAATCATAGCAATAAAAAAAATTGAAAAAAGCAAATTTCCATTTTCTGGTAAAAAACCAGAGGCAACCATGCTTGATATGGTCCATGCTTTAGGGTTAACTATTTGAAAAAGTCCAGCTTCATGAAATCTCAAAGGTCTTGAGCCATCTTCTTTAATTTTACTAAAAGATCCTATTATTTTGTAACCAAGGTATAAAAGATATAATGAACATAATATTTTTAATATGTTTTGTAATTGAGGAAATATTAAGAAAATTTTTCCCAAACCTAAACAAACTAAAATTAACTGCAAAACATGACCAATTGTAATACCCGACATGTGAGGAATGGTTTTTATAAAACCAAATTTAAGACCAGACGCGAGTACCATTGCATTATTTGGGCCAGGCGTTATGTACATAACAAAGTAAAAGCTTATTAATGCAAAAAGCAGATCAGAATCAATCATTTATATATTTTGAAACTATTTTTTCTATACCAATAAAATCTTTTATCAAATGGTTATGATAAATTTGTCCAACTTTTTTATCTGTATAACCATCTTCTACAAGTATCATAGGTATACCCGCTGATTTAGCTGCATCAGCATCATTTTCACTATCTCCAACCATTAAACTTTTTTTAATATCGCCATTCATGATTTCTATAATGCTAGTTAAGTGTCTAGGATCTGGTTTACAATATTCAAAAGTATTTCCACCAGCCACGTATTCGAAAAAATCATAAATTTCTATTTTTTTCAACAAATCTATTGCTAGATGTTCTTGCTTATTTGTACATACGCCCATTGATATATTTTTTGATTTAGCCCATTTTAAAAATTCTAAAACTCCTTTAATAAGCTTACTATCTTTAACAATATTTTTTCCATAAAAACTTATAAACTCTTTAACCATTTCATTTTTAATTTTTTCATCTGTTATTCTTGAAAATTCTTTTTTGGCACTTCCCCAAATTGATCTTCCAATTAGCACAGACGCACCTTTACCAACAAGATTTCTGATTTCATCAACACTTCTAGTGCTATATCCAAATTTTTTCATTACATGATTATGTGCAGTCATTAAATCTGGTGCCGTATCTACTAATGTTCCATCAAGATCAAATAAAATTGTTAATTTTTGAGTCATTTTAAAAAGTATTATTAAGAAATAATTTGTGAATTAAAGATCATAAATACTTAACTATAAGAAAAAATCAAATGAAACAAATTAATTTACAAAATAAAATTAGAGAAAAATTTATTAAATTAGGTGTTAAAATGATAGCTCCTGATACTGTTTTTTTTTCTAAAGATATCAAGATTGGAAAAAATGTTACTATTGAACCATACGTTGTTTTTGGAAAAAAAGTAAAAATAAAAAACAATGTTAAAATATTATCTTTTTCTCATTTAGAAGGTGTAAGAATAGATAGTGGTTCAGTAGTAGGACCTTTTGCAAGATTAAGACCAGGAACAATTTTAGAAAAAAATACAAAGGTTGGAAATTTTGTTGAAATTAAAAAAAGCAAGTTAAGTAGAAATTCTAAAGTAAATCATCTTTCGTATATTGGTGATGCAAGCATAGGCAAATCGACAAACATAGGTGCTGGAACAATAACGTGTAATTATGATGGAGTTAAAAAAAGCAAAACTTTAATTAAAGATAATGTTTTTATTGGATCAAATAGTTCATTAGTAGCCCCAGTTAAAATTGAAAAAAATAGTATAGTTGGAGCTGGATCAGTAATTACAAAAAATGTAAAACAAAAATCTCTTGCCTTAACAAGGTCACAACAAGTTGAAATAAAGAATTATAAAAGAAAAAAATAAATATGTGTGGAATAATTGGAATTACTAGTACAAAACAAGTTTCATCAACAATAATTAATTCATTAAAAAAATTAGAATATCGTGGTTATGACTCTGCAGGAATTGCAACATTAAATGATGGCTTTATCAATGAAGTTAAATGCGAAGGTAGAGTAGAAAGTTTAGAAAAAAATGTAACAAAAACTAATTTGCTCGGAAATGTTGGTATTGGACATGTTAGATGGGCAACTCATGGTAAGCCAAGTACAATTAATGCACATCCTCATTCATCGGAAAAAGTTTCAGTCGTTCATAACGGGATAATAGAAAATTCAACAGTTCTAAAAAAATTTTTGGTAAATAGAGGTCATAAATTTAAATCTCAAACTGATACCGAGGTAATAGTTCATTTGGTAACTGAATATTTGAAAGATAATAATTTAAAAGATTCAATTCTTAAAATGTTAACAAAACTTCAAGGTAGCTTTGCATTAGGAATAATTTTTAAAGATCAACCAGATTTAATAGTTGGCGCAAGAAGAGGATCTCCATTAGCAGTTGGTTATGGGCCAAGTGAAAACTATTTAGGTTCTGATTCTTATGCATTAAAATCAATGACTAATAAAATTTCGTATTTAGATGATGGAGATTTTTGTATTATTAAAAAAGATCAGGTAGATTTTTTTGATTCAAAAGGAAAAAAAATAAATAAAAAAGTTTTAAAATTATCTTCAAACGAGCAAAATTATGAAAAGGGTGATTATAAACATTTTATGGCTAAAGAAATAGAAGAACAGCCAACAACAATAAAAAATTGTGTAAATGAGTATATTGATAAGATTAATAATGAAATAAATATCTTAAATTTTCCATGGAAAAAAAATGAAATCTCGTCAATTAAATTAATTGCATGTGGCACAGCTTATCACTCATGTTTGATTGCAAAGTATTGGTTTGAACAATTAACATTATTAGATGTAGAAGTCGATATAGCTTCTGAATTTAGATATAGAAGAAATAGATTTAAAAAAGACTGTTTATATATTTTTGTTTCTCAATCAGGTGAAACTGCTGATACTTATGCTGCCCTTGATTTATGCAATAAATATAAAATGAAAACATGTAGTATTGTTAATGTTGTAGAAAGTTCAATTGCCAGAGATTCTAAACTCGTTCTTCCAATACATTGTGGACCAGAAATAGGCGTAGCATCCACTAAAGCTTTTTTAGGACAAATGTTAGTACTTTATATTTTATGCTTAAAAATTGGATATCTTAGAAAAGATTTAGATAAAAAAAAATATAACTTAAAAATAAAGAGTCTGTTTTCTTTATCAAAATTAGTTAGTAATTCTTTATCAACAGAAAATCAAATTCAATCAATTTGTAATTCTTTTACAAAAGCAAAAGGAGCTATGTTTTTGGGAAGGGGTTATTCATTTCCTATAGCATTAGAAGGAGCGCTAAAATTAAAAGAGTTAGCCTACATTCATGCAGAAGGATATCCAGCTGGAGAAATGAAACATGGACCACTAGCTTTAATTGAAGATGGAATGCCTGTTGTTGTAATAGCTCCTAGAGATGAATATTACAAAAAAACCATATCAAATATGCAAGAAGTAATTGCAAGAGGAGCCAAAGTTCTTTTAATAACAAATAAAAGTGATGAAGAAATTTATTCTGAAAATATTTGGGAAAAAATTGAAGTAGAGAATACTGAAGAAGATTTATTTCCTTTTTTAACCACTATACCACTTCAAAAACTAGCATATTATTCAGCTTTAAAAAAAGGATATGACATAGATAAGCCAAGAAATTTGGCTAAATCAGTGACTGTTGAATAATTAATAATCTTTGATAGAACACTCTTAGGTTGAAAATGAATAAATGGAAAATAAATAGTTGGAGAAATTATCCTGTAAAACATATTCCTACTTACGAGGATGAAAAAGAACTTAATATGGTTCTTAATAAAATAAAAAATTTTCCTCCTTTAGTATTTGCTGGTGAAACTACACATTTAAAAAAACAACTTGCTGATGTTGTAGATGGAAAAGCTTTTTTATTACAGGGTGGAGATTGCGCAGAAAGTTTTGCTGAATTTAATCCAGATAATATTAGAGATTATTTTAAAGTTATCTTACAAATGTCTTTAGTTCTGACTTATTCAGCATCTTTACCAGTTGTAAAACTTGGAAGAATTGCAGGACAATTTTCTAAACCAAGAAGTGCTCCAACAGAAAAACAGGGCGATATAGAGCTGCCAAGTTATCTTGGTGATAATATTAATGGTACAGAATTTACTAAAAAAGCAAGAAGACCTGATCCAAAAAGATTATTCAAAGCTTATTCACAATCTGCTTCTACTTTAAACTTGATAAGGGCTTTTTGTCATGGTGGATTTTCTGATTTAAAAAAAGTTCACCTATGGAATTTAGGTTACATTAAGAAAAGTCCACAAGCAAAAAAGTTTAAAGAATTAGAAGATAAAATTGCAGACGCTTTAGCTTTCATGGATGCATGTGGTATAAATTCAGATTTTAATAGAAGATTAAAAACAGTAAATTTTTGGACTTCTCACGAAGCTCTTTTACTTCCTTTTGAAGAAAGTATGACAAGAATCGACTCTACTACTGGAGAATTCCACGATACGTCTGCACATTTTGTGTGGATAGGTGATAGAACAAGACAAATAGATGGTGGACATGTTGAATTTTGTAGAGGAATTGAAAATCCAATAGGAATTAAATGTGGACCAACATCTAAACCAGATGAAATTGTAAAAATTTGCAATGTATTAAATCCAAATAATGAAAAAGGTAAAATAACTTTGATTTCAAGATTTGGTCATGAGAATGTTGGAAAGTTTTTACCAAAATTAATTAGAGCTATTAAAAAAGAGGGTTTAAATGTTATTTGGTCATGTGATCCAATGCATGGTAATACAATTAAATCTACAACAGGATTTAAAACAAGACCTTTTAATAACGTTTTAAAAGAAGTGAAAAATGTTTTTGCAGTTCATCAAAGTGAAGGATCTTATGCGGGTGGCTTACACATTGAAATGACAGGTCAAAATGTTACAGAATGTACGGGTGGTACACAAAAAATTTCTGATAAAGATCTATCTAGTAGATACAGAACCCATTGTGACCCTAGACTAAATGCTAACCAAGCTTTAGAACTTGCATTTTTAATTTCGGATGAAATTAAAAAAAATTCTATTTATGCAAGAAGCGGCATTAGAGCTGTATCTTAAGCTTTATAAAATAAATCCTATAAAGTATATTTGAATTATGGAAGTTAGCAAAAAAATTATATTTATAAAAGATTGGATTTTGAATTATGTAAATTCAACGCCAAAAAAAGTTGATTCATTAGTTATTGGTGTGTCCGGAGGAATAGACTCTTCAGTAAGTAGCACATTGTGTGCAATGACAGGTTTAAAAACTATAGTTTTAAGTATGCCGATTAAACAAAAAAGTGCACAGCATGATTTAAGTCTTAAACATCAAGAGTGGTTAAAGAAAAAATATAATAATGTTGAAGCTCATATAGTTTTACTTGATGAATTATTTAATTCATTTAAATCTACTTTATCAAAATTTGATAATGAACACGGAATGGCAAATTCTAGAGCAAGATTAAGAATGGCCACTTTGTATCAAGTAGCGTCATCAAATAACGGCATTGTAGTTGGTACTGGAAACAAAGTTGAAGATTTTGGCGTTGGTTTTTATACAAAATATGGAGATGGGGGAGTTGATATTTCCCCAATAGCTGATTGTAAAAAATCAGAAGTTTGGGAACTTGGAAAAGAATTGAGTATTTCAAAAGAAATCATTGAAGCGCCTCCAACTGATGGGTTATGGGATGATGGAAGAACAGACGAAGGTCAATTAGGTTTATCTTATAAAGAATTAGAAGAAGCAATGGAAAATGAAAATTCTAAAAATAGAGAAAAATATTTAAAAATAAGAAAAGTAAATTTACATAAAATGGAATCAATACCAGTATGCAAAATTCCAAAATAACATGAATAAAGATATTTATTTAACTAACAGCCTTGGAAACAAAAAGGAAAAATTTATACCAATAAACAAAAACAAGATTGGGATGTATGTTTGTGGACCAACAGTTTATGATGATCCACATATAGGCAATGCAAGACCATTAGTAGTTTTTGATATTTTATACAGAGTATTAAAATGTAAATTTGGTGAAACCAATGTAACTTATGTAAGAAACATCACTGATATAGATGATAAGATTATTACAGCATCTGTAGAAAAAAAAATATCAACGCAAGAATTAACAGAAAAAATTACAAAAAATTTTCATGAAGATTGTGAATATTTAGCATGTGAAAAGCCTTCTCATGAACCTAAAGCTACTGAAAATATTTCTCAGATGATTGAAATGATTAATAAATTGATAAAAAATGAATTTGCATATTTAAACAAGCATCATGTTTATTTTGAAGTAAAAAAATTTAAGGATTATGGAAAGTTATCTAATAAAAAGTTAGAAGATTTAATTGCTGGATCAAGAGTTGAAGTATCTGAAAATAAAAAAAATCCTGAAGATTTTGTTTTATGGAAACCTTCAAAAAATAATGAACCTTATTGGGAGTCACCGTGGGGCAATGGCAGACCTGGATGGCATTTAGAATGTTCTGTTATGTCAAAAAAATATTTAGGTGATAAATTTGATATACATGGAGGAGGTAGAGATTTAATTTTTCCTCATCATGAAAATGAAATAGCGCAATCTAGGTGCGCTAATGAGAATGAGGTATTTGCAAACTACTGGGTTCATAATGGATT
>JBJLDM010000035.1:0-25937 GCA_045567135.1 Candidatus Pelagibacter sp. | reverse complement strand
TTTTCTTTTTGAACGTCTTTCATACCAAGCCATTTAATCACATCTGACTTACCTAGTTTTTTTCCAGATGAATGCATTAAAAATTGATAATCATCATGTATTAATTGATCTGCTGCTGCAGTATCACCATCATTTACTATTTTCGACATTTTTTCTATTATAGACATTTTTTTTCTCCTTTAATTATTTATGAATAAATTTTATCTGCTAGTCCGTAACAAAGTACAGCACTTAAAAAAGTCAAAACTCCAGGTGCAATTATTCCTTCAATTGAGGTTTTATTATTAACACCCAAGTTACCTTTTTGGTGAGACCAAATAGCAAATATAAAAGCCGCTGCGTTTTGTAAAAATATTAAATTAAAGAATGCCCATGTGTTCTCTAATCCATTAGGTCTTATAAAACCAACCCATATTGCCATCAAAACAGAGCCAACAAAAATAGACCCAAAAAATCTTGTCATGATAGCTGCACCATCTCCCATACCATATTGATCGACAAAAGCTTTAGTTGTGAATAAACATCTAAATGCATAGAAAGCAAATGCTGCGAAGTGAATTATAAAAATTATTAAGTAAATAATTCCATTAAATTTTTCAATCATATTATAATCCTTTAACTATTATAAAATTTCCGACAGAATTATCCAACCGTATCTGTCTTACCGGTTTGTACTCTTCAGAGTTATACCACTCTAAAGCTTTTTCATATGAAGGAAATTTAATAACCACTGTTCTTGGGTATTTCCATTCACCTTCAAAACATTGATGTTCTCCTCCTCTTACTAAATATTCTCCACCAAATTTTTTAACAATTTCTGTAACTTTTGAAACATATTCTTTGTAGTTCTCAGGATTTGTTATATCAATTTGTAATATAGCGTAACCAGTCATTCTTATTAATCCTTATAGACTGACTTTATTCATTTCCCACATTTGAACGCTTTCAATACATTCATCATAAATAGGTTTTGCAACAGGATTTTGACCAGTAACAAATTTTTTCATTTCTTCTTCATTATGAACTGAGACTTTAAACATAACATAACTTTTATCTGGCGCTACTGCTGGAACTGTTTTTTCAACATGAGCAATTGTTTTTCTTACTCCCATTCCTTCATCTGATTGCATCCATCCCATGAATTTTTCAAATTTTCCTTCACCAGATTTAAATCTTGCTATTGCTAGCATTTCTTTTTCCATATTTTCTCCTTTTTTTTTATTAATCTACACTATTTTAGATAGTCTGCCATTCCTTCTTTATGCTTTTGTTAATATTGATTAGATCCTAGTTCGTCCATTTTTTCTTTTGAACCAGGTATTAAATTATAAACATATGTATCACAGTCTTTAGAACCTTTTTCATCAAAAGGTTGTCCATATATCTTATCAGTGATTTCTATCATTTTTTTATTAATTTCATCCTCAGCCATTCCATTTTCCTGAAGGTATTTAATTAGAAATTTTTTTCCACCAAGCGAATGCTCGATGTTTTCCAAACTTAATTTATCTTGAGTTAGAAAGCTATGAGCTGCATATAGTCCTAGACATTTGACCAATTTTTCTTTGTCCGAGTCATTTATCTTAGCATTTAAAGATGAAAATGGTAAAATAAGAAACAGAGATAAAGTTAAGAATTTTTTCATTTTTTTTAAAAATAATTAGATGTATTTAAATCAAATTAGCAAAAAAATGTTATGGTTTTATTACAAAGCTACTATGCAATTATAACTGGTCTAGTGTAAGGCCTTTTACATTAGCTGGTACCGCAACATCCATCATTTTAGGATTAGCTAATTTTAAATTATTCATAATTTCTGCATATTGCTCTTTAGAACTTACTTGAAGACGTGGATTATTATTTTTTTCATTCTCAATAGTTGATTTTTTTTTCCCATTATAATCATGAGCAGGAAAGACTAAGGTTTTTCCAGGTAGTTTTAGTAATTTATTAAATAAAGAGTCATAAGCATCATATGAACTTCCATTTTGAAAATCTGTTCTTCCAGTTCCATTTATTAAAAGAGTATCACCTGTAAAAACTCTATCGTTCATTAAATAACTGTAAGAGCAGTCCGTATGACCTGGGGTATAAATTGCTCTAAATTCGATGTTTTCAATATTAATTTTTTCGTCATCTTTAATTTTTAGATCTATTACTTCGGATTTAGATTTCTCCCCCATAATTCTTGTACAGTTTGTTCTTTTGTTAAGCTCATTTAATCCTGTTACATGATCAGCATGTATATGAGTATCGATTACTTTAACTAGTTTAAGTTCTAATTTTTCTAAAATTTTTATGTATTCATTTGTGTGTTCAATTACTGGATCAATAATCAATGCTTCTCTCCCTTTACCACTAGATATAATGTAAGTGTAGGTTGAAGATTTAGTGTCAAATAATTGTTCAAATATCATTAAGAATTTTTAAACTATAAAAAATTGCATAGCAAATCAATCTTGATTATAATAATTCTAAAAAACATAAAGAGAGAGGAAAAAAATGACTTTAAAAATTAATAGTTTAGCTCCAGATTTTACAGCCGAGACTTCTGAAGGAAAATTGTCTTTTCATGAGTGGTTGGGAGATAGTTGGGGTGTTTTATTTTCACACCCAAAAGATTTTACTCCAGTTTGCACAACTGAACTTGGAGCGCTGGCTAAAATGAAACCAGAGTTTGAAAAAAGAAATGTCAAAGTTATGGGTTTAAGTGTGGATCCAGTTTCTGATCATGTTAAATGGCTTGAGGACATAAAAGATGTTTGTGGATTAAAACCAAACTATCCAATTATTGCTGATGAAAAGTTAGAAGTTGCAAAACTTTACAACATGTTAGAAGGTGATGCAGGAACAACATCTATGGGTAGAACTGCGGTAGATAATCAAACTGTTAGAACAGTTTATATTGTTAGACCAGACAAAAGAATTGGTTTATTTTTAACTTATCCAATGACCACTGGACGTAATTTTAACGAGATATTAAGAACAATTGACTCAATGCAGCGTACAGCAAAACACAAAATTGCTACACCTGCGGATTGGGTTCCTGGTGATAAAGTAATTATTGTCCCTGCTGTTAAAGATGAAGAAGCTAAAAAGCTATACCCTGATGGATGGGAAACAATAAAACCTTATTTGCGTAAAGTTCCAGATCCAATTAAATAAATTTAGATTAAAAAAATTAACCAACAATCTTAGAAATAGGATTGTTGGTTTTTTTGTTAATGCTTATATTTTTTCATTGAAATATGGGCTAGTAATAGATTTGGATCAATAAAAACTTTAGATTCTTTTACTTTTTTAAAAGATTTGTAAGCAAAGATAGCTATTGGCAACTCAGTACAGCCAAGAATAATTTTTTTACATTTTATTTTAAGCAAATATTTTACAGCAGGTCTTAAAATTTTTTCAGCTTCTTTTACTTTTCCCATTTTGACATATTTTATTGCTTTATTAACAGAATTTTTTTGTAATGATTTTGTTGGACTAACTAATTTATAATTTTTATTAAAATATTTTCTATAAACTCCAGTTTTTAAAGTTGCTTCAGTACAAAGAATTCCTATTTTAGAATTTTTCTTACAGTTTTTTTTTGTATGTAAAAAAACTTCCTTAGGCATACTTAGTATTGGAATATTAATTTTTTTTTGTAAATCATCTCGCCAGTAATGAGCTGTATTGCAAGGCATCACAATAAATTTACATTTATTTTTTTGAAGTAAACGACAACCCACAATTAAACTTTTTAGAACATTGTAATACTTTTTAAGATTTTCAGGTCTATTTGGGATGTTTGATTTATTATAAAGAATAAAAAGAGGATATTTTTGGTCAGTTTTACCTCTATTTATAACTGCAAGTTTATTACAAAAGTCCAAACCTGCTTGTGTTCCCATTCCACCTAGTATTCCAATCATAAGTTTTATTTGATTAAATTGCTTTATTTCTTGATCTCATAAAAACTAAAATTAAACAACCTTTTTCTGTAAATGAAGAATGTGTTGATCCCGGTTCAAAACTTACGAAATCTCCTTTTTTAAAAACTTTTCCATCAGCATCTGTCAATTCACCATCAAGCATATAAAATTCTTCATAGCTAATGTGTTCATGAGGAATACTTTTTGCCCCAGGATCCATTTTTAAAATATAACTTCCTTGTCCTTTTTCTTTTTCATAACTTATTTTATGCCAGCTCATACCTTTAATTGGTTGGCCGTAATTGTCGAAGGGTTCAAATTCGAGATTTAATGGATTGTTTATAATTCTTCTTTTCATAAATTTAATAAAATATACTTTTTATTTTAATTAGAAATTATAAAAGAGACAAATGGAATTTTTAATACTTGGCTTTTTGAGTGGTCTTAGCTTAATCCTCGCAATAGGAGCACAAAATATCTTCGTAATAGAGCAAGGGTTGAAAAAGCAATATGTATTTTTAGTTTGTTTAATTTGCTCTTTATCAGATTTAATTCTTATTTTTTTAGGAATATTTTTATTTGAATATTTTAAAATTTATTTTACAAAAAATGCTGAATTATTTTTCAATATATTACTTTTTATTTTCTTAATTTACTTTATTTATAACAAAGTAAAATCTTTATATAGAAAGTCTGAGATAAAATTTGAAAACAACAATTTATCTTTAAAGAATATATTAATTAAAACTTTGGGTTTTACATATTTAAATCCACATGTTTATTCAGATACTGTTTTTTTTTTAGGAAATTTCTCAAAGAATTTTTTAATTTCTCATAAATATTTTTTCGGAATCGGAGCTTCTATTGCTTCATTTCTATTTTTTTTCTCATTAGGTTATTTAGCTAAATTTTTTTCAAGTTATTTAATAACCTCAAAGTCATGGCAGATGATAAATTTTTTTATAATTATATTTATGACAGTTTTGTCTAGCTATGTATTTTTAGATATAATTGATTTAATTTAAAAAAAATCTTATGTGTCAAGATGTTACACATTGTTTACTTGATAATTTGATTGATATACTTATATGTCAATCATTATCAACTTAACAAAAAATATAATAATTTATGAAATACTTTTTTATTTTACTATTATCTTTTTTTTCTTTTGGCGCTCAAGCTGCCGACGAAACTATCGAAATGCTCAACAAACTTGACAAAGAAATTATGGTTTTTTCAAAAAAAATTGTGAGAATTGACGTTGGAAATAAAGTTTTTTGGCAAGCAACAGATAAAGGACATAATGTAGAATTTATAAAAGGTGGTGTTCCTGAGGGAGTGGATAAATTTAAATCAAAATTTAATCAAGATGTAGAGTATACATTCACAATACCTGGTATTTATGCTTATTGGTGTACACCTCATAAAAATATGGGAATGATAGGATTTGTTGTTGTTGGTAATGATAAATCAAATTTAGAAAATATAAAAAAAATAAGATTTTCAGCTAGATCGAAAAAAATTGCTCCGGGTTTAATTGAATCTTTGTAATTTATTTGTTTGAAAATCCATATTTTCTTAATCTAGCATCGCCAGTTCTTGCATGAGCTTCCATACCTTCATATCTTGAAATCCTCGCTGCTGCAGCACCAACTTCTTTTGTAGACTCTTTTGTCATTCTTTGAAAACTTAATGTTTTAATAAATTTACCAACAAACAATCCCCCAGTATATTTACCAGCACCTTTTGTTGGAAGAATATGATTTGTTCCTGAGCACTTATCACCATAAGCAACAGTTGTTTCTTCTCCAATAAATAATGAACCATAATTTTTTAATCTATCATGGAACCATTTTAGATTTTTAGTTTGTACTTCTAAATGTTCTGGTGCGTATTCATCACTTATTGTAGCCATTTCTTCATCAGTATCGCAAAGAATTACTTCTCCGTAATCTTTCCAAGCCGCTTCTGCACTTATTCTTGGAACCTCTGGTAAATCTGCAATTAATTCTGGCATTCTTTTTATTACTTCGTCAGCAACTTTTTTACTTGTTGTAAACAACCAGACTGGAGAATTATATCCATGTTCTGCTTGACCAACTAAATCAACAGCAACAATTTCTGGATCTGCTGTTTCATCAGCTATTACAGCAATTTCAGTGGGACCAGCAAATAAATCAATTCCAACTTTACCAAACAAAATTCTTTTTGCTTCTGCAACAAATTGGTTTCCTGGACCAACCAAAATATCAGCTGGTGAATTACCAAACATTCCATAAGTCATTGCAGCAATAGCAGGAACACCACCTAAATTTAATATAACGTCAGCTCCACATAAATCAGCTGTATAAACAATAGCAGGATGAGCACCAACACCTTCTTTTGGAGGACTGCATGCAATAATATTTTTAACTCCAGCAACTTTAGCTGTTGTTACACTCATTACAGCAGAAGCTATATGAGCATATCTTCCACCAGGTACGTAGCAACCGGCAGTATTAACAGGAATTAACTTTTGTCCTGCATATAAACCTTTAGAAAGCTCTACTTCAAAGTCCTGTCCATAATTTTTTAATTGAGCTTCTGCAAACTTTCTTACTCTGTCATAAGAAAATTTAATATCATCTTTTGCTTTTTGATCTAATGTTTTTTTTATTTCCTCAATCTTTTCTTTTGATATGATAATTTCACCATCATATTTATCAAATTTTTTAGTAAGTTCTTTACAGCCATCTTCTCTTGATTTTTCTAAATCATTAAGAAGATTTTGAACTATTTCTCTTGTTTTTAAATCATCAGTAGAAGAAGTCTTTGGTGATTTTTTTAAGTATTTAATTGCCATAAAATTTTTGAAAGTTTTTAAATCATAAATTAGTCTAATGCAACTACTGCTGCAGCAATAGAAGCAAGTCTTGCAGGTGCATCATCGGATCTGCTTGTAATTACAACTGGAACTCTTCCACCAATAACAACTCCAGCGGCACATGCACCCATAAAATATATCATCATTTTTACTAAGCCATTTCCAGACTCTACATTAGGAACTAATAATATATCAGCTTGTCCAGCTACAGAATTTTTTATTCCTTTTATAGCTGCTGATTTTTTTGAAATACTATTATCAAATGCAAGAGGACCAAATACATCAGCATTAATATTTTCTTTTTTAGCTAATTCAGTAATCTCTTTTGCATCTATAGAACTTTGAACACTATCAATAACTTCTTCAGTAGCTGAAAGCACAGATATTTTTGGCCTTGTTATTCCTATTCTATTTGAAAAATCAACAACATTTCTAAGTATATGCATTTTTGTTTTAACATTTGGAGAAACATTCAAAGCACCATCAGTTATTATAAGTGGGTTATCTTCTCTATCTAATGTCATATGCCAAATATGACTTAATCTTGTTTTGCCAAGTAAGTTATATTCTTTTTTTATAACTTCTTTCATTAAAATATCTGTATGAATATGACCTTTAATTATTATTTTTATTTTTTTATCTGATGCTAGCTTAGCAGCAATTTTTGCAGTGTTATTTTCAACTGGCTCGTGAATGATTTCATATTCTGAAATATTGAACTTAAATTCGTTTGCACATTTTTCAATTTCATTTTTATCTCCAATAAAAACTGGGGTAATTAAATTTTCATTAACTGCATCCATGGCAGATATCATAGGAAGAGGTTTTCCTGCATTCACTATTCCCGCAGTAACACCTTTCTTTTTATGTGCAAAATTAAGCAGATTATTTGGACAAACTATTTCTTTATCTGAAAGCATTATGTTTTTTTTATATATAATTTTAAAAATGTATATAGTAGGTTAATATGGCATAAAATGGAAATTGTAACAAAAATAGCCCCAATTGCTTTAGCTTTAATAATGTTAGGTCTTGGTCTTGGTTTAACAACACAAGATTTTGCGAGAGTTTTAAAACAACCCAAAGATTTTTTTATTGGTTTTGTTTGTCAACTTATACTTCTTCCAGTAATAGCATTTTTATTAATAAAAATTTTAAATACCCCATTGGAATTAGCTTTAGGTGTAATGATAATAGCGGCAGCACCGGGAGGAGTTACTTCTAATGTACTTACAAAATTTGCAAATGGAGATGTAGCTTTATCAGTTTCACTTACAGCAGTTATTAGTTTGATAAGCATATTTACTGTTCCTATTATTGTTTTTAAATCAGCAGATTTATTAAATGTTTCATACATCTCAAACAACATCTCTATGCTAGGTATATCTTTAAAGATGTTTTTAGTGGTTACTTTGCCAGTTATTATTGGAATGTTTATTAGAAAGTTTGCAACAATTTTTATAATAAACAATACGCAAACTATTCAAAGAATATCAATATTATTATTTGTTTTAGTTTTTTTAGCTATTTGGATTGAAGAATGGGACAAAATAGTTTCTTTTATTACTAGAGCGGGCTTAGTTACTTTAATATTAAATATTGTTATGATGACAGTTGGTTTTTATGTGGCGAAAATATTTGCAAGTGGTATGGATCAAAGAAAGTGTATATCTCTAGAGTGTGGACTTCAAAATGGAACTTTAGCAGTTTTTGTTTCATCTCAAATCTTTGACAATATAATTTATATGGTACCAACTGCAGCTTATGCTTTAATAATGTTTGTTACCTCAATTATTTTTGTCTTTTTAGTAAAAAACTTAGACTAATTTCTTCAAAGAGAAAATGATAAAACCGTATCAAGTAGAGATTTCAGAAAAAAATCTTCAAAACATATATAACAAAGTAAAAAATTATACATGGCACGAAATGCCCGAGGATGGTGGTTGGGATTATGGAACAAATTTAGATTATATGAAACAACTTTCAAAGTATTGGGTAGAAAAATTTAATTGGAGAAAAACTGAAGAAAAAATTAATAAATTTAAAAATTTTAAAACTAATATAGATGGAATTGATATTCATTTTATTCATGAAAAAGGAAGTGGAACAAGTCCCAGGCCATTACTATTAAGCCATGGTTGGCCAGGTTCAGTAATTGAGTTTTTACATATTATTGACCAACTTGCACATCCCGAGAAATTTGGAGGTAAAGAGGAAGATGCATTTGATGTAGTTGTTCCGTCTTTACCAGGATTTGGTTTTTCAGGCAGACCAACAAACCCAATAGGCCCTAGAAAAATGTCCTCTATATTTAATTCTTTAATGACTAATGTCCTTGGTTATAAAAAATATATTGCACAAGGAGGTGATTTTGGTGGAACAATATGTACGTGGTTAGCATATGATTTTCCAAAATCATTGGCTGGAATACATATTAATATTTTAATTACTCGACATCCAGATGGGCCACAAACTCAAGAAGAAAAAGAATGGCAAGAAAGATTTAAAAAAGAACAAAGAGTTGAAGATGGTTATAGAACCCAACAAGCTACAAAACCTCAAACATTAAGCTATGCAATGATGGATAGTCCAGTTGGTGTTGCTGCTTGGATAATTGAAAAAATGCGTAGTTGGTCTGATATTGATAACGGGGATATTGAAAGTGTTTATTCTAAAGATATCTTACTATCAAACATAATGGTTTATTTAGTTACCAGAACTTTTAACACTGCTTCATGGATTTATTATGGAAGAAGAGAAGAGGGTGGAAGATCTCTACCTAAAGAACATCTTCCTTTAAAAGTACCAACTGCGGTAGCTTTATTTCCAAAAGAATACTTAGAGTGGGCCCCAAGATCATATGTCGAAAGAATTTACAATATCCAACAATGGACTGAAATGCCAAGGGGAGGACATTTTGCTGCATTAGAACAGCCAGATTTATTGATAAAAGATATTAAGGTTTTTAATAAAAAAATTAAAAATATTTAAATGGAAAAAGTTACAAAACAACTTCAGTTTATTTTACTAACAACAATTCTTATATGTACAGTAATTGCTGTAGGAATTGAAATCAAAGCAATGTTTGACAATCAAACAGTCACTTTAGCAGATTTGCTTTTAATGTTTCTTTACTTAGAAGTATTAGCAATGGTTAGAATTTTCTGGGATCAACAGTCAATAAGTATTACTCTACCTTTGTTGATAGCAATTACAGCGTTAGCCCGTTTTATAATATTACAAGGAAAAGAAATGGATCCATCAGGATTAGTTTATGAAGCTGTAGCAATAGTACTTATAGCTTCTGCAATAGTAATACTTAGATTACGTCATAGTGACATATTAGGTTTAAAGCCAAAAAAAAGAAAATAATACAAATCTACAATAAACTTATGCCGTTTTTAACGAAAAAAACTGCTAGGATAAAAACTAAAGCTAAATAAATAATTATAAAAATTGTATATTTTAAATATTTTTTCATTTAGTATTTTTATGTACTTAATTTTTTTAAATCTTTAGCAATATTTGGTAGAATTTTTATTTCTTTATTAATACTTTTTTTATAGCGTCTAAATTTATTTTGTCCAGGATATAAGATTTCTTTTACATTTTTTATTTTAGGTAATTTTTTAATTCTTTTAATATTCTCTGTAATTCTTTGGTTATAATTTCCAACAAAAAGATTTGGTTTTATTACAATAAATAAATGTCCAATATTTTGTGGTCCTGAAAAATCATCAAAAGGATCTTTCACTTTTCCACCATGATTTGCTCCAGTTAGAACCCCACTTAAAATATCAACCATCCAAGCAAGACCAGATCCTCTAAAACCAGCTATTGGTAATTGGACACCAGCTAATGCTTTTTTAGCATCAGTGGTAGGTTTACCAAATTTATCTAACGCAACCCCTTCAGGAATTTTTTTACCAGTTTTTGCTGCCACTCTTATTTTACCTCTATTAATAACTGATACAGATGTATCTAGTATAAAAGGAATTTTTGATGCAGTAGGTGTTCCAAAACAAATTGGATTTGTCCCAAATAAACTTTTTTTAGCACCATGCGGTGCTATTGCGGGTGGCGCATTAGTAAAACACATTGCAGTTAAATTTTTTTTTACAGCTTGTTCCGCGTAATAACCTGATAAACCATAATGGCCACTATTTTTTATTCCAACAAAACCTATGCCAGTTTTTTTAGCATTGCTTATTGCTTTTTTAATTCCAATATCTGCAGCAACAAATCCAATGCTATTATTTGCATCTATCTGTGCAATTGATTGAGAGATTTTTTTAATTTTAATTTTAGGTTTAGGATTAATTACTTTATTATTTATTCTGTCACAGTACATTTTAAGTCTTGATAAACCATGAGAAGGTACACCTACAAGTTCTGCATTTATTAGAGCTTCAGTACAAATTTTTGAATGAGCTATATTTAAACCATGTTTTTTAAATATATTATTTACTAGATTAATTAAATATTTTTTTTTCATAAATTATAAAGACATCTTTACTTTATCAATTAGAAATATTTAATGATTTTTTTTGTAATATAAAAAGGTAAAATTTTAATTAAATAATTGATGAATACCCACCAAAAAGGAAAAAATTTTTTAACTCCTTGTAATTTTAAATTTTTATAGACAATTTTTGAAAGTTTTTTTGTTGAGCCTTTTGGGAGTAATAATTTTTTATCTGAAGATAGATTTGTATCCAAATACCCTAAAGTATAAAATTGTATTTTTAAGTTATTATTTGAATTTGCAATAATTAGACTTTCAAAATAAGTTTCTAGTGCTTTTTTAGCTGATGCATAACCGGTATTAACCTGTCTTCCAACTGCACCTGAAATTGAACCAAAGCCTACTATCACACCTTTATTTTTTTCTTCAAAAATATTTAAGACCTTACTAATAAAATTTGCTATGCAGTAAAAGTTAGCTGAAATTAATTTATTTAATTTTTCCTCACTATTTTTTATAGTATCATCATCAAACATCATTCCAATTGGAAATAGCATACCATCCAAATTTTTAATAATATCTTTTTTTTCTGAAATAAAACTTGTTATATTATTTTGGTAACTAAAATCTAATTCAAAAATATCAACTTGGACTTTGTATTTTATTTCTATGTCTGATTTTAAATATTCAAGATCTTTTTTATCTCTAGATATAAGTATTAAATTATTTGAATTTTCAGCAAATTCATAAGCTAAATCTCTACCAAGTCCAGAAGATGCTCCAACAATTAAATAGCTCATATGTTTAAACGATCAGATAAAGCTGATCTATAAATTCTTTTATTATCAAAGTCATAAAGCTTATCTTTGAAATTATAATAATCTTTATAACATTTTTTTATTGTATTTAGGCTCAATCTTGAGTCTTTAATTATTGATGGAATTAATTCGTATTTTTCACAAATTTTATCTAACTTTTCCATAAAATCTATATTTTTTGTATTTTTAATAAAATCGAAAGTAAAGCAGATTCCATCATCTTCAAATTTTAAGTCAGAACATTTACCTTTAAAATTTTTAATTGAATATAAAGTGATATTAGGTGAATATTTTTTATAAATATTTTCAATTTCATCAATAAAAACATCTATTTTCTCCGAGGGTACAATTATTTGACTTTCTAAAAAACCTTTATTACCAAATAATTTAAAGTAAAATTCCTTACCAACATATGGAAATATAGCATTTTGAAAATTATCATTGAATTCATTTTTTTTTAAATATTTAAAAAAATTGTAATAAAAAGATTGGCTTAACTTAATTGTAAAATTATTCCATAAGTTCATTCCGAAAGTGTTATGTATATTTGCATGATATAAAGAAATTTTTTTATTTTTTATTATATTTTTGTCTAAATTAACTTCATTTTGAAAAACAAAGCCTTTGCCAAAATTGTTAAATCCATCAGTTCTATTCCATGAGTAATAATAAATTTCTTTATCATGATTCAAATTTATTTTTTTTATGGTGTCCTTTGACGAAGTAGTTTCTTCTACTTTCGTAATAAAACTATTACCTAAGAATTCTTTTAATTTTAATTGAACATGAACTATTGTCCCAGTCAAACCTAATCCACCAATAGTTAAGTCAAAAATATTTTTGTTTTCATCTTCAGATAATTTTAACCAACCATGATTTTTATGAAACATAAAAATCTTTTTTATCTGTTTCCTTATAGTGCCATGATAACCACAAGACTTACCGTGAGCGTTTGTTGCTACAGCCCCTCCTATAGTAATTGTAGGATATCCCGGAACCTGAGGTAACCATAAATCATGCTTAAGAGTAAAATTAAGCAGTTCTGAAAGTTTAATACCTGCTTCAACTGTAATAAGTCTATTTTCTTTATCAAATTCAATAATCCTATTGAATTTTTTTAGATCTATACTGACATTGTCTTCTTTAAAACTTGCTGGAGTATAAGAATTACATGACCCCATTGTAATTATATTATCTAAACTTGAACTGATTTTCTCTATTTCCCTATATTTATCAGGCTTCTTTAAAAAAATCTCAGCTGTATAATTTTTATCTAGTGATTTAAATTTTTTTTTAAACATATTTTAAAATATAAAATAATCATATCACGAATTGTTCGCATAATATTAATTATGCTTACTGAGTTTCCAGATCTAAAAGTAGACGGGTAATGGTGAATTCCAATCTCACTTACTTTGTAGCCAAAATAATTTGTTTTTATTGCCAATTCAGCACCTAAAAAAGGACTATTCGTATTTATTTTAATTTTTTTAACTAATTTTTTACTAATTAATCTTGAACCACTAGAAATATCTTTAAAAGGAGTATTAAACAAAAATCTTAATAAAGTATTATAAATCCAAGAAATTACCATTCTCAATGTATTATATTTTTTTTTATATCTATGAGTTATAACTAAATCAGAATGTTCAATTTTTTTTAATAATTTTGGTAATGCATTAACATCATATTCATCATCTCCATCTATTGTAAAAATACATTCATATTTACTTTTTTTTAATCCTGTTTTTATTGCAGCCCCATAACCTAAATTTTTTTTATGAAAAATAACTTTAATTTTTGAATTTTTTTTTGCATATTTTTTTACTATTTCACCTGATTTTTCTGGACAACCATCGTCTACAGCTATTATTTCATAATTTTTGGCAACCTTTTTTAAGATTTTAATACTTTTATAAATCATTTTTTTTACAGATTTTTTATCTTTATATAATGGAAATACGAGACTTATTGATTTTGATTTATTTTTTATTTTCACAAAAATGTATAGTTTAAAGTTTAATTTAATATATATTATTTATTTTTTCATGAGAGACATATAACAAAGTAAAATGAATTTTCAAAAGAAGAACTTAATTTTATATTCAATTGTATTAATTTCTTTGAGTATAAGTGTTTTTTTATGGGATAAAATTTTCTTACCTTTTAAAAATCCTGAAATTATTGGTGTTTATACACAACAAGAATATCATTCATTAAATGACCCTGTAAGGTATTTAGTTTTTATTACACTGCCATTACTAACCTGGTTAATTGGGTATATTTATTTTTATAATAGTAAACTTAATAAATTTTTTTATAACTTTAATAATAGAGAAATTTTTTTACATAAAAAAAATAATTTTACAAATTTCACATTTTTACTAATTATTTTTTTTTTAATACTTGAGTTTTTATCCTTAAATTTTCCCATAAATAAAATCGATTTAGTTCATGATGGCCAACAGTTAAGCTCAGCCTATAGAAACTACTTAGATAACTCTTTGTGGAGCAATTCATATGTAATAGTTGGAATATTTCATGAAACATTAAATGCTAGCTTTGTTTGGAAAATATTTAATGAAATTAGTATTGGATATTTTAGATATTCAATACTAGTTTATCTTTTTATATTTAAAATCTTACTTTTAGTCTTAATTTATAAGACATCAGATGTACTAAAACTTAATGATAGTCTCAAATCAATTTATTTATTTTTAAGCTCAATTATAATTTTAAGTCTTTCCGATTATGCTGTTTATTCATCAGATCAAATTAGCTATAGAGAAATTCCTGTTTTATTAGGTCTTATTTTAATAACTAATATTTTTACTAAAAGTAAATACTTAAATTTAAGTATAATTATATTATCCCTTCTGAGTTTTCCTTCTCTACTTTGGGGAATTGACAGAGGGATTGTATATAATTTAATTTTATTATCATTAATTTTTTATTTTTTAATCATAAAAGATCATAAAAAAATAATTATTATATCTGTCTCTTTATTTTCTTCGTGGTTTGTATTTTATTTATTTCTTAATGATGAGTTTTACTATTTTATAATTAATACTTATAATGTTATAACTGAAGCGAGTTATATACATGGAATTATACATCCAATTCCTTTCACTTCTGAATTAAACTCTGGAAGAGCTACTAAAACATTATTGTCAATTTTAATCTGTTTAATTATTTCTATTAAATTATTTTTTAGTTCAAATAAAAAGTTTTCAAATTCATTTAAATTTATTTTGCTTTATATTGCATTAGCAGGTTTCTTAACATATATAAATGCACTAGCAAGATCTGATGGCCCACATATAAAATCTACTTTTGGTTATCCTTTGATTTTTTTTACTCTGCTTATTCTAAATTTACTTTTATTTTATTTGGATAGTAAATTTAAAAATATTTTTGTACACAAAAATAAAATTTTTATATTGTTTGTAATTTTATGTTTATTAAATTTTGACTTAAGTTTTAATAAAATTTCTAAATATACCGAAAGATTAAATAATTTTATTAATTTACCTGATCAAAGCTTTTTAAAAAATAAAGAGATTGAACTATTGAGTAAAGTCTCACCAATAGTTAATAATTATGAATGCATTCAGCTTTTCTCTAATAACGCAGCTATTTTATATCTTTTAAGAAGTAAAAGTTGTTCAAAGTATTATTTTATTTGGGGACTGGGGTCAAAAAAAGATCAAAAAGATATAAAGAAATCTCTAAATAATAAAAATTTAATAATTTATGGAGGTGATGACTTTGATTGGGATATGCCTGTATCAAAAAAACTTACATACTTAAATGATTTTATTTTAGAAAATTATATCCTTTTGTTTGAAGTTGATAATTACAAAGTTTTAGAGAAAAAAAATTAAATTTTTTAAATTAACCTTTACCTCGCCAAGGGATAGTTTTGTCGATTATTTTTCTTAGAGTAACGTCGAATAAAAGTCCTAACATTCCCATTATAAATATAGTAATCCAAATAACTTCATACTGGAAATATTTTTTTGCAACGTTTTCTACAAATCCTATTCCAGTCGTACCCGCTAAAAATTCTGCTGCCACAAGAGTTCCCCAGCACATTCCAACAGCAACTCTAATTCCAGTTAGGATTTCAGGTAAAGAATTAGGAAAGATTACATATCTTAAGATTTGTTTCTTTGAAGCACCCAAAGAATGTGCTGCATGAATCTTTGATAATTGGGTACCTGACGCTCCAGCCCTTGCTGAGATAATCATTATTGATAAGGATACCATAAATAATAAGAATACTTTTCCAGTATTATCAATTCCTAAAACTGAAATGATTAAAGGAGCCCAAGCTAGAGGAGGTACAGGTCTATAAAGCTCAATTAATGGGTCAAAGAAACCTTTCGCAAATCTATTTAAACCCATAAATAATCCTAATGGAACTCCAATTAAAATTCCAAAAATTAATCCTAAAAATACTCTTAAAAATGAATCCCAAATATGTCCGTAAGGAACAGGAATTTTAAATAATTTAAAATCTCCTGTGACAACCTTAAGAACTTTTCCTTTGAAATTTTGTTTAACAACACCATCTTTAGTATGTACAGGATATTCTCCAGGCAAAATATCAGCTATCCAATCAGGTAAAATAAATCCAATTATTTTACTTACATCCATCATATCAATCCAAAGTAGAGGAATATTTTTATAACCAACACTAGGTTTTGACATTAATATAAATTTATTTAATGTATCAGAAGGTTTTGGTAACCATCTTCCAGAGCCTTGTTCAGAGCAACTAGGACCGCTTGCAATAATTGTTCCTGCAGGAAATAAAAGTATATCAACCAATCGTAGACCACCTTGTTCAGCTTTTTGAAGATCATCAAATTCAATGATTGCACTTTGCATCTCATTAAGAGCATTTGGTGGGTAGATGCTAGCATATTCAATTCTTCTTGCAATTTTAACAATATCTTTTGCATAAGTTGATGCTATTTCTTCCGCATCATTTAAGTTTTTTCTATATGTTTTTATCTCTTCTTTTAATTCTTTAATTGAATTTTTGAATTGTAAATTGTGATTTCTTAATTTAAAAAATTTATCATTAATGATTTTAAGTTCATCTGCAGCTACATGAAATTTTAAACCTTTATCAGTAGCTGGTACCAATGGAACTTCTAAAGTATTTTCTATGGATCCAGTTCCCGATTGTACTTTTATAATACCCCATTTACCTTGTTCTGATATGGCTTTTTGACGTTCATTTTTTTCTGCTTCAGTTTCAAACGGATAATCTTTCTTTCTAAAATTTGAGCTTAATAATTTCAACTCGTCAGTCATTTCTTTAATTTTAATTTTTGTATCCATTTCCATTAAATTATCGTTTGTTAGTAGAGGAATTAACTGATTGGTTTTATTAATAAATCCAATCAAAGTTGTTTTTTGTTGAATATTTAAATCTTGGGAATTTTGAATTTCGATAGTGATTTTATTAAGGTTTTTATTTTCGATTTTTATTATTGAGGTACTTTTAAATTCTCTTTCTTCGATTGGAAATTGATATTTTAATCCCAATAAAGAATCATTTACTTTAGCAACCTGACACAATTCATTAGCTGATTTAGGATAAAATCCCTTAGCAATATCCCAAGAGTAATATAACCAAATTAGTAAGAGTGCACTACTCCCAACAATTACCCAGTGCGTGCCTCCTTTAGCTCTTTCTGGGTTGCCAAAAACTGCATCAACTTTTTCTGTTTTTATTAATCTTCTACCGTAAAGAATACATCCAACAATTGATACAAGGATTAATATTGTTATGATTTGAGTAAACATTTAATTCTCTTTACCCATAATTTCTTCTTCCATGTTCCAGATCATGGATAATATTTCTTCTCTTTTTGATGAAAATTCTTTGATCTTTTTAATTTCTCTTAAATCTTCTTTTAAACCCATTTCTGCAAAAGGAAGATTATATTCTTTATGTATTCTGCCTGGTCTTGGTGCCATAACATATAGTCTTTCACCAAGTAATAAAGCTTCTTCTACAGAGTGGGTAATTAAAATAATTGTTTTTCCTGTCTCCTTCCAAATTTTTAAAACCAGAGACTGCATCTTTTCTCTTGTTAATGCATCAAGTGCACCCAAAGGTTCATCCATAAGAATTAAGTCTGGGTCATTTATTAAACATCTTGCAAGAGCAACTCTTTGCTGCATACCACCAGATAATTGATAAGTTGGTGTATTTCCAAATCCTTTTAACCCAACTATTTCTAACCACTCTTCAACTTTTTTTGCCGTAGTTTCAGAGTTTTCTTTTTTCATTCTAAGCCCAAAATTTACATTTTCAGAAACTGTTAACCATTCAAATAGAGCTCCTTGTTGAAAGACCATGCCTCTATCAACTCCTGGTCCATTAATTTCATTATTACCTAAAGATATAATTCCAGATGTTGGCCTAATAAAACCAGCTGCAATATTTAATAATGTAGTTTTTCCACAGCCAGAAGGCCCTAGTACTGTTAAAAGTTCACCTTTTTTAATTGTAAAATTTAAATCTTTTAAAGCATGAACAGTTTCTCCTTTTGGAGATTTAAAAATCATATTTAGATTTTGAGAAACTAAGTCACTCATAAAATAACTTTATATTAAAATTCTTATAAAAAAAATAGGCACCAATTCAAAAATTGGCGCCTATTAAATTTTTCTTTCTCTATTTAATTATAGAGGTAAGAAACTAGTATCTACATTTCCTTTTGGTGTTCCCATTCCATCTAAGAATCCCTTAAGATTACCACTCTCCATAGATTTTTTAGTTTCTGCTGGAGTTAGAAATTTAAATCCACCAATAGTTTCTTTCATATCTGCAAGTTTCATTTCAGCATCTTTAGCTATAACATTTAAGTCAGATTTACCTGATGCATATCTAGCATTTGCTTCATGAGTTACTTCGATGAAAGTTCTTAACATTCCTGGATTTTCCTTCATAAACTTTGTAGTTACTGAAGTAATATCTATACCTAAGATACCTGCATCTCTAGCTTCTTGGACTGTAAGTAATCTAGATCCAACTGCAGTTGCAGCTTTGATAGAGTTACCACCAAATAAACATGCCATTACAACATCACCGCTAACTAATGCAGCAGCTCCTTCTTCAGGGTCCATTTGAATTACATCCATTTTATTTCTGTCAGCTCCAACAACTTTCATACTTTCATCAAAAACGTATTCAGCCATTGTTCCTAGTGGGACAGCAACTTTTTTACCTTCTAATTCAGAACCGTTAGCTTTTGTGATTCCTGAAGCTTTAGACGTAACACAAGTTGTTCCACCCATTCCATATTCCATAGCAATATCTACAAGCTTTAAAGGCGCTTTAGATTTAACTGCGTTTATAAATGGTACTAAACCTTGTGAGTAAGAGATATCAATATCTCCTGCTAACATAGCATCAGTCATTGCTCCACCATTAGTGAAGTTTGTCCATTTAACTGGAACTCCTAATGCTTTTTCATACATTCCTTTAACCTTGTCTTCTTGGTTAGGTGTTGGCCATTCTAAAAAGAAAGCAACTCTAACTTCATTAGCAGCTGCATT
Organism: Candidatus Pelagibacter sp.; assembly: GCA_045567135.1. Lineage (GTDB taxonomy): Bacteria > Pseudomonadota > Alphaproteobacteria > Pelagibacterales > Pelagibacteraceae > Pelagibacter. The sequence continues at coordinate 6,293 of JBJLDM010000035.1, read as the reverse complement.
CGCAACTGAAATACTCAAGTTAAGTGCAACAACACATCCTAGAAGAAAACTAATTATTTTTTTCATTATTTCCCCTTTGTATTATTAATTAATAATTGCAGCATTAAAGTTCATATTGAAAGCAATGTAAATGGTCATTTAGTATTTAAAATAAGCTGGAGCATTTAATAAATCAATCAAAGGTTGTATTTAAGTTTGAAAAATATATGATCAAATTTTTCTAGTTAAAAATAATTAATTAGTCTAAAAACTATCAAAGTTAACTAAAAATTTATGAGCTCAGACAACAAATTCAAAATGCCCAATTCTCTTAATGAGCATTGGATGCCATTTACTTCAAATAAAGATTTTAAAGAAAATCCAAGACTTATTACTGAAGCTAAAGGTGTCTATATGAAAAATCATGAAGGACAAAACTTAATTGATGCAAGCTCAGGTTTGTTTTGTAATCCTTTAGGTCATGGAAGAAAAGAAATTATTAATGCTATTACTAAACAATTAGAGACTTTAGATTACTGTCAACCTTTCCAACAGGGCTTTGGAGGTTCTTTCGACCTTGCAACAAGAATATCCAAACACACTCCAGGAAATTTAAATAAAATTTTTTATACCATATGTGGATCTACAGCTGTCGAAACGGCAATTAAAATTGCAATCGCCTATCATAAGGCAAGAGGAGAAGGTGGTAGATTTAGATTTGTAGGAAGAGAAAGAGCTTACCACGGAATGAATATAGGTGCGACTTCAGTAGGAGGAATGATCAATAATGTTAAAACTTTTGCAAATGTTTTAATGCCAGGCGTTGTTCATATGAGACACACTCATTTACCTGAGCATAAATTTGTTTCCGGTCAACCAGAAACTGGAGCTGAACTTGCTAATGATTTAGAGAGAATTTGTACAAATTTTGGAGGAGAAAATATTGCAGCTTGCATTGTTGAGCCTGTAGCTGGTTCAACTGGAACACTTGTCCCTCCAAAAGGCTATCTGCAAAGACTTAGAGAGATTTGTGACAAGCACGGAATACTTTTGATTTTTGATGAAGTAATTACTGGTTGGGGAAGAATGGGCTCTGCTTTTGGAGCTCAAGAATTTGGTGTCACTCCAGATTTAATGACTATGGCTAAAGCTACAACAAATGGAATTGTGCCAATGGGTGTTGTTGCTTGTAAAGAAGAAATTTATGATGCTATAGTGGATGGCGCACCAAAAGGAACAATAGAACTTTTCCATGGTTATACTTATTCAGGAATTCCTGTTTCTGTCGCTGCTGCATTGGCTGTTCAAGATATTTTTGAGAAAGAAGACATTTTTAATAGATCAAAAGAAATGGCACCTTATTTTCAAGAAGCTATATTTTCACTTAAAGATCTAGAAGCTGTTGATAATATAAGAGGTTATGGAATGATGGCTGGAGTAGATATAAAGATGGATCAAAAACCTGGAAAAGCAGGCTTTACATGTTTTAAACACTGTTATGAAGTAGGAGTAAATTTTAAAGCGACTGGTGATTGTCTAATTATAGCGCCAATGTTCATTTCTGAAAAAAAACATATCGATGAAATAATTGAAAAACTTAGAACGGGAATAACAAATTATACAAAAAGCAAAAAAAATTAATTTTTTTTATGAAAATTGGTGTTCCTAAAGAAATAAAACCTCAAGAAAATCGTATTGGCTTAACACCCGAAAGTGTTAAAAAATTAGTTTCTAATGAGCATGAAGTCTTAGTTGAAAATAATGCTGGCTACGAAGCTGGTTTTGAAAACGATCAATATAAAAACGCTGGTGCAAAAATTGTAGACAAAGCAGGTGATATTTTTAATGACGCTGAAATAATTGTTAAAGTTAAAGAACCTTTATCAAGTGAAGTTAAAATGATAAGAGAAAATCAAATTATTTTTACGTATCTACATTTGGCTGCAGCAAAAGAATTAACCGAAGGTTTAATAAAGTCTAAAGGAGTTTGTATTGCTTATGAAACTGTAACAGATAATAATGGAAGACTGCCATTACTTGCACCAATGAGTGCTGTGGCTGGAAGAATGTCTGTTCAAGCAGGAGCACATTGTTTGGAAAAAAATCAAAAAGGAAGAGGTGTGTTGTTAGGTGGTGCTCCAGGTGGTGAACCTGCAAATGTCTTAATACTTGGTGGTGGAGTTGTCGGCGAAAATGCTGCAACAATTGCAACTGGTATGAGGGCAAAAGTTCATATAGTGGACAAGTCAGAAAAAAGATTAAAACAATTAACAGAAATATTTGGTGATAAAATTGTTCCAGAATTAAGTGAAAAAACAGATTTAAATAAATTAATTTCTAAGTGTGATTTATTAGTTGGTGGTGTTTTAATTCCAGGAGCTGAAGCACCAAAACTAGTAACAAAAAATATGTTAAAAAACATGAAAAGAGGATCGGTAATTGTTGATGTTGCAATTGATCAAGGAGGCTGCGTTGAAACTAGTAAACCAACTACTCATGCAAATCCTACTTATATTGTTGATGATGTAGTTCATTATTGTGTGGCAAATATGCCAGGTGGTGTGCCAAGAACGTCAACTTTAGCATTAAATCAAGCAACACTTCCTTTTTTAATAAAATTAGCAAAAGATGGTTATAAAAAATCTTTAAATGATGATCCAAATTTTTTAGCAGGTTTAAATGTTTCCCAAGGAAATGTTACCTATAAAGCTGTTGCAGATATTTTTGGACATAAATATATTTCACCAAAAGAGGCTGTAAGTTAAAATGTACAGACCTTTGCCAGACGGACTAACTATTAAAAATTCTCCAATCGAAGGTTTAGGTTTATTTTCTAATATTGATATAAAAAAAAATTCATTTATTGGAGTAACACATATTAGAGATGAACAATTTGAGAATAAATACATAAGAACGCCTTTAGGAGGTTTTTATAATCACTCTAATGACCCAACAGTAATAAGAATGGTCTCAGATTTTCTGCCAAGATTAAATTTTGGAGATATAATAGATCCAAGTATGACTGGTAAAAAGATAAAAGATGGAAAAACTGATAGAGAAAATATGTATTATAACTTACATGAAAAAATTGATGCAAAATACATGTTTATGGTATCAGCTAAAGATATTAAAGCAGGCCAAGAACTAACAGCAAATTATAATCTTTACACCTATCCAAAAACAGGTGTTGGATTACAAATGATTTAACATATTTAAAATTATCATAAAAATTTATGAAAATTTTTAATGATAACTCCTGTGGCTGGATTGATTATAAAAATCAAAGGTCAAATATAAAAAAACTGAATAATGATTTAAGTTGTGATTATCTAATAGTTGGTGCTGGTTTTACTGGATTATCTGCTGCAAGAAAATTAGGACAAATTGCTAAAAATAAAAAAATTATTTTAGTAGATGCGCAGTTAGCAGGAGAAGGTGCTAGCAGTAGAAACTCTGGTTATTTAGTTGATACAACTTTAAATGATGGGTTTACTTCAGATAAAGATATTTCTAATTACAAAAAAAAAGCTCAAATATATGAGTTAGGCATTAAAGCTATTAAAAAATTTAATAAAGAGCACCAAGTAGATTGTGATTGGAATGAATGTGGTAAATATTTTGCTTCATCGAGATTAGAGGATGAAGGCAAAGCAAAAAATTTTAGTGATTTATTAAATAAATTGAACTTTAAAAATACAATTCTTTACCAAAGCGATCTTAAAAAAAAATTAGGTACAAACTTTTATAAAGTGGGAGTTTTTACTAATGGAGGAATATTATTAAATCCAGGTAAATTGATTAAAGCTATGGTAGATGCTTTACCTGAAAATATAAAATTATTTGAAAATACTACTTTGTTGAAATGGAAAAAATCAAATGAAGATATAGAATGTTCATTTGAAAAGAATAATATTAAAACTAAAAAAATTATTTTTTGTACCAATGGTTTTTTAAGCAATCTAGATATTAAAAAAAGATATAATTTTCCTATTACTCTTACGGCTAGTATGACAAGACCTTTAAATGAAAAAGAGTTTAAATCTATAGGTGAACCCAAAGAGTGGGGAGTACTACCAATTAGACCAATGGGTGCAACAGTAAGGATGACAAAAGATAGAAGAATTTTAATTAGAAATACTGCGGAGTTAAGAAACCCTAACAGCATGTCTAAAAAAGAGTTAAATAAAAGAATTTATTTTCATAAGATTGGCATTGAAAAAAGATTCCCAACATTAAAAAAAGATATTATTAATTCAAGTTGGTCTGGAATTGTTTGTAGAAGTGGAAATAGTTCTCAAATATTTGAAAAAATTGATACAAATATTTTTGTTGCTGGCTGTTATAATGGTTCAGGAATTCGGGGTTGGTACATTATTTGGTGAACAAATTGCCCTAATGGCAGAAGAAGAAAGTTCAGAAGAAATTTCAATAATTCAAAGTAAAAAACAACCAAATTGGTTACCACCTCAACCTTTTTTAAACATAGGCATATTTACCAGATTACTTTTTGAGAAAATAATTGCTAAAAGTGAGATCTAAATGAAAAAAGAATTACCAAATAGTTGTAAAGTAATTGTTATAGGAGGTGGTGTAGCGGGTTGTTCAACAGCATATCATTTAGCAAAATTTGGATGGAAAGACACAGTATTATTAGAAAGAGATCAGCTGACATCAGGTACAACTTGGCATGCAGCAGGTCTTGTTAGTCAATTAGGACCTTCTGCAGCAATAACTAAGATTAGAAAGTATTCTTTAGAATTATATAAAAAGTTAGAAAAAGAATTAGATTTTTCAAGTGGTTTAAAATTAAATGGCGCATTATCAATTGCCACAACTAAAGGAAGATGGGAAGAACTTAAGAGACAAGCAACAACAGCACAGTTATTTGATGTAAATGTGGAAGTTTTAAACATTGAACAAATAAAAAAAATATATCCCATAATTAATGATCAAAACATTTTGGGTGGTATTTTTATGCCAGGAGATGGTCAAGCGGACCCTATAGGTGTTACAAATTTACTTGCAAAAGCAGCAAAAAAAGAAGGAGCTCAGATTTTTGAGAAATCTCCAGTCGAAAAAATAATTAAAAAAGATGGAAGAGTTGCAGGAGTAATAGTAAATGGCAAAACCATTGAATGTGAATATATAGTTCTTGCAACAGGAATGTGGTCAAGACAAATAGGAGAAGATATGGGTCTTAGTATTCCGTTGTATCCCGCAGAACACTTTTACATTATCACTGAAGGAATTAAGGAACTACCAAAAGATATTCCAGTTTTAAGAGACTTTGATGATAGTTTATATTTAAAAGAAGATGCTGGAAAAATGTTAATTGGAATTTTTGAAGGTAAATCAATTCCAGCATTTAATAAAACCAATAGAGTTCCTAATGATTTTTCATTTGGAGAATTTCCAGAAAATTTTGAACATTTTGAACCTTATTTAGAAGCTGCATTAAAAAGAGTTCCAATTTTAGAAAAAGCTGGAATTAGAAAATTTTTTGCAGGTCCTGAGTCATTTACACCAGATACAAATACATTATTAGGTGAAGTTCCTGGTTTAAAAAATTTATTTGCATGCTGTGGATTAAATAGTATCGGAATTGGAAGCGGAGGAGGGGTTGGAAAAGTAACAGCCGAATGGATGATGAATGGTCATATTAATGAAGATTTATTTATTTATGATATTAAAAGATTTCAAAATTTTCATTCAAAAGTAAATTTTATAAAAGAAAGAATTACAGAAACATTAGGAGATCTATATGGAATGCACTGGCCGTATAAACAACACAAAACATCAAGAAACCAAAAATTATTTCCTTATCATGAAGATTTAAAAAAAGCTGGTGCATGTTTTGGAGTTTCTTCAGGATATGAAAGACCAATGTGGTTTGCATTAAGTAATGAAAAGCCAGAGTTTAAATACAGTTATAATTATCAAAATTGGTATCCATCAGTAGAATTTGAAACAAAAAATGCAAGAGAAAACGTTGGTTTATTTGATCTTACTGCATTTTCAAAATACGATTTAAAAGGAGAAAAAACTCATGGTGAATTACAAAAAATTTGTACTGCAAATATTAAAAATACAATAGGAAAAACAACTTACACGCAAATGCTAAATGAAGATGCTGGAATAGAAACAGATTTAACAGTTGTTTGTATGGATAAAGATTATTTTAGAATAATTGCTTCAGCTGCTACTAGAGAGCACGATAAATTTCATATTTTAAAGCATTTATCAAAAGAGGTGCAATTTAAAGATGTAACAGATGAAATAGTTTGCCTAGGAGTATTTGGGCCAAAAAGTAGAAA
>JBJLDM010000034.1:0-27536 GCA_045567135.1 Candidatus Pelagibacter sp. | reverse complement strand
CTTCTAAAGATAAAGTATTTTTAATTTCTCGTTTATCTTTTACCATTAAAATTATACTTCCACTTGCTACATTGATAGGTTCGCTATATTCACCTAAATTTAAATTCTGAATACTATTGATTATAGATTTTGAAAGTTGATTTTCATTGACCCAACCAATTTTACCACCAAGTTTTGCCGAAGATGAATTGCTAAAAATATTAGCAGAACTTTCAAAACCTATTTCTCCAATGCTTTTTTTAATTTTTTCATATTCTTTTTTGAAATCTTTCATTGTATTTGCTGAGAACGATATTTCATATAATAGATATTCCTTTAATAAATTTGAACTATTATTTTTTTTTTTTAATTTGTTTCTTAACTGGTTTTCATCAATTGAAATTTTATCACCATAAAATTCTACTATTAGCCGATTCCAAAGAGATTCAATTTCAATTTTTTTTTTTATAAATTCTTTACTTAAACCAATTTCATTAATTAAATTATTAAAGATATTATTATCTGTTATATTAAGTCTTTGCATAAAAGCATTCAAATTTTGGTTAATAATTTTATTATTTTCTCCTAATTTATAATATTTTTTTAATTCAATTTCTTTTATCGTTTCTTTTAAAATTGATTTAGTAGCGTATTGCACCATATCTTTTTTACTGACTTGATTTAATTTTTTGTTTATTAAAAGTAAATATTTAATTTCGTTGTTTATTGCTACATTTGTTATAGGAGTATCTTCAATCACATAAATTATTGAAATTTTTTCTGCTAAACTCAAATTTGCTTGCGTGAAAAAAAAAAATAATATTGAAATAATCTTAATTTTTATTTTTTTTATCATTTTTTCAAATTTTTCGTATTTATTTTTGAAAATGGAGTAATTGTTAAAGAGAAGAATAATTCATCTTCTGGTTTAACATCAGAATCAGTATAGTATGTTTTATTATATTCCAATGCAGCTTTTAAACAATCATTTTCATATTGATAAATTAAATTATAAAATTCAGTTAGGTCAATTTCTCTATTTCTTCTTGTTGAAAATTTAATTGAATTATTTTCATCAAATAAATATGAAGTGGTATTACTTACAAAGCTTTTAATTCCTACAAAATTTTTTTCTTCAAGGTATTCAAAACTAGTTACAAAGTTATTTACAGAAATATCTCCAACAATTGAATTATAATTAGTTTTATTTAAATTATTGTCCATCATAAAATTATATTCAAAATTAAGATTATCCATTAGGTTAAATTTTACTTTACCGATAATATCTGAATACTTTTCATTTAATGAAGTACTAACTGGTAAATCGGGATTTGATTTGTCTCTAATTACTTGCGCCAAGTCTATAGATAACCTTTCCTTTTGATTTTTATCTTTTTTTATATATTCAATGCTCGCTGTTAAAGATTGACCACCCTCAACTCCAGAATTGGAAGAAATTCTATTAAAAGAGTTGATATTAGCACTGTTTAACCTTCTATCTTCTAAAGAAACGTTTGATGTTTTATTTGGACTATATCGAAAAGAAATAGAGGGTTTTAAAAAATTATCATAAATTTCTCCCTGCTTTTTAAGCGGATAACTTAAACTATACATTAAATTGGAAACAAGTTTATTTGTTGAATCGTTTTCATTTTTTGACCCAGTTTTATGTCTGAAATTTGAGTTTAAAATTAAAAAGTTTAAATCTTTTGTAATACCATTTTGAGTAAATTTTGTAGGTGAAGTGTATGTTAAGCTGTTTGATAAACTTTGTTCGTATTGATTAGTGTTGAATTGTTTTTGATAGACATTTGAAGATAAATTTAACAATCCATCTAGTTCAAAAATTTTTTCTAGATCTTTTGAATATGTAATATCTGGATATATGAATTGGTATCGATCATGACTAGGTTTTGAAAGATCTTCATAGCTTTCAACATTAATATTTAAAGAACTATCTTCATTGTATCCACTATATTCAACAAATGTATGCATAAGATTTTGACTTTTAATTAATGGTGAATTAATTTTATATTTTTTTAGGTAAGTATCATTTGTTACTTGTTCTAAATTTATTAATAACTCACTATCTTCAAAAAAACTATCTTCTAAATTAATTTTTGTGTTAGAAAAAATATGAGATTTTGACGATTGCTCTTCAACATTGCTTAAAGTCGATGTGAAAATACCAAAGTCCATAATATGATCATAATTTTTCTCAATATGCCTGTATTCATTTTGTATAATTATCTTATTATCTTCAAATATTGTTGGACTGAATGTTAGATCCTTATTATCAGCTAAAACTTTAAAATAAGGAATTTGTAAAGAGGTTCCTGAATTAGAGGATTCTGAAAATTGTGGAATAAGAAAACCAGATTGTCTTTTAACAGTAGGATCGGGATGAAAAAATTTTGGAAAATAAAATACAGGTTTATCATATAATTGTAGCCAAGCATGTTTGTAATTAATAGTTTTTTTATTTTTATCATGAGTTATTTTTTTAGCTTTAATTGTCCAAGGAGGGCAACCATCTCTTCTTTTACATGTTGTAAAAATACCTTTTGAAATTTCCGTTTTATCAAAATCACTTTCTAAAATATTTCCATATAATCTTGGTTCATTTTTTTTATTTCCAAAAGCATTATTTGCAAAAAAATATTTAACATTTTTACCATGAACTTTTTTATTTTTTAAGTCACCAAAGAAACTTTTAAATTTACTTATATTGCCTAAATTGTCTTCAAAAGTAACATTTTTACCTTTAAAAATTTCATCTTGAATTAAAAATAAAAAATTTTCGGAGGTAAAATTATTGTTATAATTATCTTTTACATATGTGGTATTTTCTGACAAAATTTGTTTTTTATTTCTTAAAAAAATTATATTTTTAGATTTAATTTTGTAACTATCTTTAATAAATATTTTTGTTTCTCCAAAAGTTTTTATTTCATCTAAATTTTTAAAGTAATCAATTTTATTTGTTCTGATTTCTGTTTCATTATCTAGATCGTATATAATTACATTTCCTTCTAATTCTATCTTTGAGGTTATTTTGCTATAATCAAATTTTTCTGCTGTTATTTTAATATTATCAGAAGTTGTAACTTTTACTCCTAGATCTGAATATAATCTTTTACCTTCATTTAAAATTTTAACATCTCCACTTTCAAAAAAAAATTCTTCACTTTTAGTATAATTTTGAGATGCCAAAAAAATATAAATTATAAAAAAGATAGTTTTTAAATTTTTAATCATAGTTTATTTTTCATTAATGTTAACAAGACCAATTGAACAAAATAGCGAAATAATAATTAGAGGTAACCATATAGATAAAACTTCTGGTAATTTTTCATTCTCTCCTAATAAAGCAGAAAAATAATTAATATAATAAATTAATACAGAAACAAGGATTCCTAATATTATATGAAAAATTTTTGATTTATTTCTTTTGATATTTAACATTATTATAGAACCAAATAATGTCATTATAGTAAGATAAAAAGGATATGAGAAAAGCCTTTGATAATGAACATTAATATTAGTTAAAGAATATCCGAGCTTTTTATAATCATTTTTAAGAGATCTTAATTCATAAAAATTTAACGATGAAAGATCAGAAAATAAAGTATTTATAATTTTTGAATTAAAATTGCTTTTAAAGATAATATTTTCTTTTATTTCCATTTTTCCATTTTTACTTGAGAAGTTTCCTTTTTTTATTTTCCATTCTTTATTTTTTATATTTATTTCATCTGCTAAAATATTATTTAAATTTTGATAATTTTTTGAAAATTGATTAATAGTAACAAATTTAAGAGTTTCATTTTCTATTTTTTCTGCATTTATAATATTTATTTTGTTATCAATTTCGTCTTTTATCCATAAACCATTTTCAGTGACTATTGCTAGATATTTATTATCTTTTGAATATTTATTTTTTATATCCAAGTACATAAATTTTAAATTTGAGGAAAGATTATAAAATATAATAATTATAAGTATTGACAATAAAAAAGAAAAAAATGATAGTATTGAAATTAGTTTAAAATTACTAAGACTAATTTTTTTAAAAATATCTAACTCCTCTTTATCTAAAAGTCTTATAAAAAAAAATTGTATAGAAATAAAAAAAATAAAAGGAAATGTTTCGTAAATAATTGATGGTGCATTTAAAAAAGTTAAAAGAAAAGGTGTCATAATACTTGATGAAGTGTCTTTGAAATATGAAATTTCTTCAAAAATATTTAAAATAGCAATAAGTGAAAAAAAAGATAAAAAAACAAAAGAAAAAATTTTAAAATAAGTTTTTATAATATATGTTTGATAAACTTTAATCATAGATTTGTTCTAAGTTTAAATAATAAATAAAGATAACTGGTTAAAAATATAATTACTGGTAAAATTAAAAATATTATTTGTGTTGAATTATATGTAATGTATCGTGCTGAAATTTCGGAAATTATAAGTATAAAAAAACCAATAAAAAATAACATATATTGAATTTTAGAATAATTAAAATAATCTTTGTTAAATAAAACAATTAATGATGCAATTAAAACAAGTGTAGGTATAAAAAAAGGTTTTACAATTCTTTTAAAAATTTCTTCTGTAATATCAGCTTGAGATTTTTTACTGCAAACTAAAAAACTTGTTGCAGATTCAAAATTTTTGTTTAAATATAAATTATATAAACAATTTATTAGATGATTTGTTTGAACTTCTTGAATTTTTGGAAACGTAGTTGTCTTTGTCATATATTTTGACAAGTTAATTTCAGTTTTCTTAAATTAAAAGAAGTAATTTTTTGGTTAGCAATGTCAATAAAGCTACCATCATTTAATATTAGTAAATTATCGTTGTCTTTAAAAAAAAATTTTCCTTTTTTTGCATAAATTATTTGTGATTTTTTATCATTCATTTGATCTTTTAAATAAATATTAATTAATTCACCATCTTGATTTTTGTTTTCTACAAAAATTGTCAAGTTTTTTACTGAATCTATAAATTTTTTTTCTTTTATTAGATTTGGAAAAAAATCGATATTTGAATTTCTTATATAATCTCTCGATAAATCTAAAGAAGTTGGAACTAAAAATATTTTAAAAAAAAGTTGGAAAAATAATAATAAAATTGAAAAAATAATTAAATTATTAATAAATTTAATTTTTTTAATTCCAATATTCCAATAAATTATTAATTCATTTTTTACTTCATATTTGTTTAATATATAAAAAATAGCAACAAATATGCTGAATGGCAGTATTCGTGTAAATACTTTAGGAAAGCTCAATAAAGTTATTGAAAAGTAAGTTTTTAGACCATGACCATCTTCCGAAATATAGTCCAAAAAATTCACTGCTTGAACTACCCAAATTATCAAGGAAAGACTTAGGGAGATTAGTAATAAAAACTTCGTTACATCTATGAATAACTTGTTAAAAATGATTTTTTCATTGAAATTTAGCATGATAATATTTATATACTTTCAACTTAAAGTTTATATTTTAAATACAACCTAAAGTACATATTTATAAAAAATGTCAATAAAAATAAGCTACAAAAACAGCATTAGTGATAAATTTATTAAAAACTATGTTTTGTTTGCTAGCGAAGAATTCAAAATTAATGGATTAAATAAATTATCATTAAGCAAACAATCAAATCAAATAAATAGAACTATAAATTCAAACAAATCTAAGAAAAAAGAATTTATTATTTTCAATTATAGCCCAGATCAAAAAATCATTTTAATAAAAATTAAAAACAATCAGACCTCAACTGAGAATGAGAAAAAGGGAGCAAATTTTTATAATTTTGTTAAATCTAATTTACTAACAAATTTAACTTTTTTCGATAATAATATTTATGAAACTCAAACTAAAAAAAAAATTTTTATAGAAGAATTTTTACACGGTATGCAATTAAAATCATATGAATTTAATAAATATAAAACAAAAAAAGAAATTACAGATATTAATATAAATATTGTCTTTAGAAAAAAAATTCCAACAAAAATTAAAAATAATAGATTTACTTCTTTACTTGAAGGCACAAATTTTACTAAAGATCTTGTTTCAGAGCCGGGTAATATTCTTCATCCAGATGAATATGCAAAACGAATACTTAAATTAAAAAAAATTGGACTCAAAATTAAAGTTTACAATAAAAAAGAACTTAAAAAATTAGGTATGGGTGCTCTACTTGGAGTGGGCCAAGGTAGTATACGAGGATCTTATTTGGTTACTATGGAATGGAATGGTAATAAATCAAAAAGTAAACCTTTAGCTTTTGTAGGTAAGGGCGTTTGCTTTGATACTGGTGGTTATTCGCTTAAACCAGCAAAATTTATGGAAGATATGACTTATGATATGGCGGGCTCAGCTGCTGTAGTAGGTTTAATGAAAACTTTAGCTTTAAGAAAAGCAAAAATTAATGCAGTTGGTGTAGTAGGCCTTGTTGAGAATATGGTAAGTGGAAACGCTCAAAGACCCGGTGATATTGTAAAATCTTATAGTGGAAAAACTATAGAAGTTTTAAATACTGATGCTGAAGGTAGATTAGTTCTAGCAGACGCTTTAACTTTCACTGAAAAAAAATTTAAACCTAAATTCATAGTTGATTTAGCAACTTTAACTGGCGCTATAATTGTTTCTTTGGGTTCAGAGTATGCAGGACTTTTTTCTAACGATGATAAACTATCAAAACAATTACTTGAAGCTGGTGAAAAAGTTGATGAAAAATTATGGAGAATGCCTCTTCACAAAAACTTTGATAAATTGATGAACTCTAAAAATGCTGATATGCAAAACATTAATTATGTTGGAGGAGCTGGTTCAACAACTGCTGCACAATTTTTACAAAGATTTATTATTAATAAAACACCTTGGGCTCATTTAGATATTGCTGGTATGGCTTTTTCAAAATATGGAGGAGCTTTAAATTCAGGAGGGGCAACAGCTTATGGTGTAAGACTCTTAAACAAACTAATAGAAGATAATTATGAGTAATATTGAACAAACACTTTCGATAATTAAACCTGACGCAATGGAAAGAAGTTTGGATGGTGAAATAAAGTTAATGTTTGAAAAAGATGGCTTTAAGATAGCAAAGGAAAAAAAAATCCAGTTAGTCAAGCATGAAGCAGAACAATTTTATAAAGTACACGAAACAAAACCATTTTATAATGATTTATGTGAATATTTGTCATCAGGACCTATAATGGTGATGATTCTTGAGAAGGAAAATGCTGTATTAGCTAATAGAAAATTAATGGGGGCTACAAACCCAAAAGACGCAGAAGAAGGCACAATTAGGAAAAAATTTGGAATTTCAATAGATAAGAATTCAGTTCATGGATCAGATAGTGTTGAGAATGCAAAAATAGAAATTAATTTTTTTTTTAAAAAATTAATTTAAAATTTTACTAATAGCCTTGGGATAGATTTTATATTCTTCTTTAAGTATTCTTTTTTCTAATGAATATGTTGTATCATTTTTTTTAATACGTACTTTTTTTTGAAGTATTATTTTGCCAGAATCTAGTTTTGAGGTAACATAATGCACTGTACAACCAGAAAATTTTTCTTTATTTTTTATTGCTCTTTTATGTGTATTTAAACCTTTAAATTTAGGAAGCAATGAAGGATGAATATTAATTATTTTTCCTCTAAATTTTTTAGTAAAATTTTTAGATAAAATTTTCATAAATCCAGCTAGGCAAATTAATTTAATTTTTTTTTTCAATAATATTTTTAAAGATTTTTTCTCACCTTTATTAATATTATTGAAATTAAAAATTTTTTTTTCTATTTTATTTTTAGTGGCATGTTTTAAACCCTTTGCATATTTATTATTTGAAATAACTAAATCAATTTTTATAGGGGAATTTTTTAATTTTGAGAATTCTATTAGATTTTTTAAATTTGAACCTGTTCCAGAGATAAAAACAGCTGTTTTTGTTTTGTTATTACCACTTAATATTTTCATTTAACTTAATTTTTTTTTTTCCAGAAATAATTTTACCTATAACATAAGGTTTATAATATTTATTAAAAAATTTACCTATTTTATTTAAATTTTTTTTTTCAACTATTAAACAAAATCCAACTCCACAATTAAAAGTTTTTAACATTTCTATATCACTTACATTTTGATTTTTTATCCACTTGAATATTTTTTTTGTTTTTATTTTTGAAAGGTTTATTTCTGCACACAAACCTTTAGGTATAATTCTTTTTATATTATCTGTGATGCCACCCCCAGTTATATTTGCACATCCGTTAATAAAATTTTTTTTAAATAATTTTAAAATTTCACTAACATAAATTTTTGTAGGTTTTAAGAGTTCTGATTTTAAAAAATTATTTTTTTTTAAATTTATTCTGTTTTTTTTTAAAATGTACCTTATTAGAGAAAATCCATTAGAATGAACACCACTTGATGGTATAGCTAGAATTACATTATTTTTTTTTATTTTTTTTTTAGTTAAAATTTTATTTTCATCTACCAAACCTACAGAAAAACCAGCAATATCAAATTTACCCTTGTCATAAGTCCCTGGCATTTCTGCCGTTTCTCCACCAACCAAGCTACTTCCAGAAATTTCACAACCTTTAATAATTCCTTTCATTACAGATTTAAGTTTTTTTAATTCTAATTTGTTAATTGAAATGTAATCTAAAAAAATAAGTGGCTTTGCTCCTTGAACGATTAAATCATTTACACACATAGCAACTAAATCTATACCTATGGTATCAAATTTTTTAAGTTCATTAGAAATTTCTATTTTAGTACCAACTCCATCAGTACTTGCTACAAGTTTTGGGTTTTTATAAATTTTTGGGATATCAGTAATTGACCCAAAACCCCCAATATTTTTAAATTTGGATTTATTTTTTTTTTGTCTAGTTTTATTAGAAATAAAATCTATAAATTTATCTGCTGTTGTTATATTTACGCCACTTTTTTGATATGTAAATTTAGTATTATTCATTACAATAAAATATGTATTTAAAAAAAATAATTTTTAGTTTGAAAAAAACTTATATATTTTTTTTTATAACAGTTCTATTTTTAAATTTTGCAACTTTGGATACTAAAGCATCTATATTTAAAGTTAACGATATAGAAGTATCAGAACCATTTGAATTGAATTTTAATAAATATTCAGTAATTGATCGAGCTTTTGTTGAAGCTTTTAATCAATTATCAAAAATGATTGTTTTGTCTGATCAGGCAAAAAAAATCAAAAGTACAAAAATTTCTGAAATTAAAAATTTAATCGATTCATTTAATATTAAAAATGAAAAGTTTATTCAAAATTATTATTCAGCGAACTTTGAAGTAAATTTTAATAAACAAAATACACTTTTATTTTTTGAAAAAAAAAATATATTTCCATCTATACCTCGAAAAAAAAATATATTAATATTTCCAATTTTAATTGATCTAGATTTACAAACTGTGAATTTATTTAATCAAAATCCATTTTTTAAAGAATGGGCTTTAAATAAAAAAAATTATCATTTATTAAACTATATTCTCCCCAATGAAGATATTGATGTTATTAGTGAACTTAATAAAAATATTAATAATTTAGAAGATTTTAATTATGAAAATATTGTAAAAAAATATAATTCCAACGAGTATATAATTTCTTTAATTTATAAGGAAAATAACAATATAAAAATATTTTCAAAAATTAAAATTAATAATAATACAAAAATTCATAGTTATAGAGTTGAAAGTATAGATATTTCAAAATTAGATAATTTAAATGATTTGATTAATGAAATTAAAAATATTTATGAAGATAATTGGAAATTAAATAATCAAATTAATCGCTCTGTTAAATTGCCAATTAATATAAGTATAATTTCAGATGATTATAATAAAAATATGAAATTTGAAAGTTTTTTAAAGTCTAACGAACTTATAGCAAAATTTTTTGTTAAGGACTTTAATAATCAAAAAATTAATTATAAAGTAATTTTTAATGGATCTCCAAAACAATTTTTAAAAATTATAAGTAATAATGGTATTAATATAAATACCAGTAAACAAATTTGGGAAATTAATTAACAATGAGAGAACTAGATCAACTTTTGTTAAATTTTAATTTTAGTAAAAATTATAAGAAAGATGATTTTTTTGTATCAAAAAGTAATTTTTTTGCTTTTAATTTGATAGATACTTGGCCAAAATGGGAAAAAAATATCATTAACATTTGCGGAGAAAAATATTCAGGCAAAACACATCTGTCCGAAATCTTTTTGAACAAAAACAAAGGTAAAATTTTAGATTCAAAAAAATTTATTTTTAACGAAGCTCATAACTTAAGAATTTATCAAAATATAATTTTAGAAGATTTTAATAATGATATTGATGAAGAATCTATATTTTCTTTAATTAATTTTGTTGATCAAAATAATAAATATCTTGTAATTAATTCTTTAAAACCAATAAATGAAATGAATTTTAATTTAAAGGACTTAAAATCTAGATCAAAAAACTCTTTAGTGGCTAAAATTGAAGATCCAGACGATCAATTAATAAAAGTATTATTAGCTAAAAATTTTTCAGATAGGCAGATTAAAATTGATAATAAATTAATTGAATTTGCAGTAAAAAGGATAACAAGGTCTTATGGTAAAATATTTGAATTTATATATAAGATTGATGAAATGAGTTTAAAAATGAAAAAATCTATTGATTTAAAAACTGTAAAAAAAATATTAAAGGTTTAATTTGAATAAATATAGAACACATAATTGCGGAGAACTTACAAAAAAAAACAATAAATTAAATGTGATTTTATCAGGATGGATTAATAAAAAAAGAGATCACGGAAATTTATTATTTTTAGATTTAAGGGATAATTATGGAGTTACCCAGTGTTTAATTGATAAAGACAATAAATTTTTTAAAGAATTAGAAAAAATACAGCTTGAGAGCGTTATAAAAGTAATAGGAATTGTTAGTGAAAGAACTATTGACACTATAAACAAAGAATTAAAAACAGGTGAAATAGAAGTTAAGATAAATTCATATGAAGTTCTTGGAACATGTAAAGAGCTTCCTATGCCAGTATTTAGTGACCAAGAGTATGCAGAAGAAATCAGATTAAAATACAGATTTTTAGATTTAAGAAGAAAAAAAGTTCACGAAAATATTTTATTAAGATCTAAAGTAATTTCATATATTAGAAGTGAAATGACAAATTTAGGATTTTCAGAATTTCAAACACCAATTTTAACATCTTCAAGTCCTGAAGGAGCTAGAGATTTTTTAGTTCCAAGCAGATTAAATCCTGGAAAATTCTATGCATTACCCCAAGCTCCTCAACAATTTAAACAATTAATAATGGTATCAGGTTTTGATAAGTATTTTCAAATAGCTGCATGTTTTAGAGATGAAGATGCAAGAGCAGATAGAAGTCCAGGAGAATTTTATCAACTAGATCTTGAAATGTCCTTTGTAGAACAAGAAGATATTTTTGAAGTAGTTGAAAAATTGATGTTAAATTTATTTAAAAAATTTTCAGATAAAAAAATGTTATTTGAAAAATTTCCAAAAATTTCTTTTCATGATGCATTATTGAAATATGGAACCGACAAGCCAGACTTAAGAAATCCGCTTATCATAAGCGATCTAACTTCAATTTTTGAAAGGCAAGATGTAAAATTTGATATTTTTAAAAAATTAGTTAAATCAGGATCCATTGTAAGAGCAATAGTAACAAAAAATACAGAAGATAAACCAAGAAGTTTTTTTGATGGTATTGATAAATGGGCTAAAGAACAAGGTGCATCAGGACTTGCATATTTTACTTTTGAAGGAGATAAAAATATTTCAGCCAAAGGTCCCGTAGGTAAATTTTTTTCTGAAGAATCTTTAAAAGAAATAATGAAAATTACTGGAGCAAAAATGGGAGATAGTATATTTTTTGCATGCAATAAAGAAAACGAAGTTCTAAAGTTAATATCATTGGCAAGAGACAAGATCGCAAATGATTTAAATTTAATTGATCAAAATATGTTTGCATTTTGTTGGATCGTTGATTACCCTATATTTGAAATTGACCAAGAAACAAAAAAAATTAAGTTTAGTCATAATCCATTTTCAATGCCTCAAGGAGACGAAAAAAAAATAGACTTTTCAAAGCCTTTAGAAATGAAAGCTTACCAATATGATATAGTATGTAATGGTGTAGAGTTATCTTCGGGCGCAATTAGAAATCATAAACCAGAATTAATGTATAAATTATTTTCTATTGTAGGTTATACAAAAAAGGACGTTGATAATAAGTTTAGAGGAATGATTAATGCATTAAGCTATGGAGCCCCACCCCATGGAGGCATAGCACCAGGAATTGACAGAATTGTTATGTTATTAGCAAATGAGAAAAATATAAGAGAAGTTACATTATTTCCTATGAATCAAAACGCTCAAGATTTAATGATGAACTCACCATCCGAAGTAAGTGAAGAGCAACTTAAAGAATTGAATTTATCTCTAAAAAAAAAATAATTATTTTTTTCCTTTTAGATTTATTCTTATATCGGATAGATCGACCAATTTTTTTTTGTAATTGTTTCTTACAAAACCTTTACTTGTAATGTCTTTAACTAATTTTAAGAATTGGTTTTGATCTTCATTTCCTGAAAGATCTGAATCTTTTAATTTATCATTATTTAATCCAATGGATGGAGTATGAGCTAAATCTTCTCTATTTAAATATGAAATAGCTAGTTCTCTAAAAATATAATCTAGCATTGATGACGCACTTAGTATTCTATCGTTGCCATGAACTTTACCTGATGGTTCAAATTTTGTTTCGACATATGCATTAACAAATTCATCAAGTGGAACCCCATATTGCAATCCTAAAGATACAGCAATTGCAAAGTTGTTCATTAAAGCTTTTACTAGTTCACCTTCTTTACTTGTATCTATAAATATTTCTCCAATTTTACCATCTTCATATTCACCGGTATGCAAATAAACTTTGTGATTCCCTATAGTTGCTTTTTGAATATAGCCTTTTCGTCTATCTGGCATACTAAATCTTTTACCAACTACGTCATTTATTTTTTTTGCAAATGTGATTTTATCTTCTTTTTCAACATGTTGTTTTTTTAAATTTTCTGAAATTAAATCTATTTTTTTTGAATCTTCTCTTTCGATGTTTATATTTTTTGAATTTTTATCTAAACTTTTTGTTTTTCTATTATCCAATTTAACATCAAGAATTTCAAATTTTCCATCTTCTCTTTTTTCTAAATTCGATAGTTCATTTTCATCAATACTGTCTAAATAATGGCTCACTTTGAAGCTACAATTATAATAAGTTTCAACTAGATATTTTGCCATTTTTTTATTTTTTTTTGAGTCTTTAATCAAATAATGTATATACAAAATATTAATTTAGTCTAATTTATTTTTTGCAATTTTGAATTGAAAATAAATTAAAAAATTTATGTTGACATTTGTAAAACAAATTTTTGTTTGGTGGAATCGGGACACAATTGGAACAAAACTTTATACTATTTTTTTTGGAAAATTAGTGGGCAAGGATGATTTTGGAAATAAATATTATGAAAATAAAAAAAAAACTAAAAGATGGGTAATATACAAGGAGGAAATAGATGCATCAAAAATTTCAGCTGATTGGTATTCTTGGATTCACTTTATCAAAAATAAAATAGAATTTAATACAAAAGTTAAAAAATACGATTGGCAAAAACCACATTTATCAAACCAAACCGGAACCAAAAATGCTTATCATCCAAATAAAAAAGATGTTGAAATTAAAAAAAAATATAAAGTTTGGAAGAGCTAAATTTCTATTTTTTTTTATTACCTTTTTTTTAAACTTAAATATTGCTTATTCAGAGAATTCCGAATTAATTGGTAATTTTTTGGAGATTAAAATTTTGGATAAAGTTAGTTCAAAAAATTATAAATTAAATATAAAAATTGGTGAAGAAAAAATTTTTAAAAATATTTCTATTAAGCCATTAAAATGTAAAAATTCAGAATTTGATGATAATCCTGAAATAACAGCTTATTTACAAGTAGTAGATTTAAAAAATAAAGATAATAATGAGGTATTTATTTTTAACGGATGGACTTTTTCTTCTAGTCCAGCGATAAGACCATTTGATCATCCAGTTTATGATATTTGGTTAACCAAATGCTCTTAGCTAAATTATTTTTTCATTATCAAGCCAACTGACATTAAAATCAGATTCAATAAATTTTTTATGATTTAACAATTTTTTATGCAGATCAATTGTAGTTGTTATACCATCAAGAACAAATTCATCTAACGATCTTAACATTCTTTGAATGGCTTCCTGTCTATTTCTACCTTGGCAAATTAACTTACACACCATACTGTCATAATAAGGGGTAATTTTGTATCCTTGATAAATTGATCCATCAACTCTAGTTCTAAAACCAGATGGTTGATGACACATGGTAATAGTTCCCGGAGATGGTTGAAAGTTTTTACTAGGATCTTCGGCATTTATTCTACATTCAATAGCATGGCCTCTTGGGTTTATATCGGTTTGTTTTAAAGCTGTATTGCCAGTAAATGCTATAAATATTTGCTCTTTAATTATATCTATACCCGTAACCATTTCTGTAACTGGATGTTCTACTTGAACTCTAGTATTCATTTCTAAAAAATAAAATTTTCCATCTTCATATATAAATTCAACTGTTCCTGCACCTTCATATCCGATTTTACTTACCATATTTACAGTTCTTTCGAATAAGTCTTTTCTTAAATCATCATTTAGTATTGGGCTAGGTGTTTCTTCTATAAGTTTTTGATGTCTTCTTTGAACAGAACAATCTCTTTCATGTAAATGAACTGTTCTATTTTTTCCTGACAAAACTTGAACTTCGATATGTCTTGGGTTTTGAAAAAATTTTTCAATGTATACTTCATCATTAGCAAAATATTTTTTAGCTTCAGATTTAGCAGCTAGGAATAATTCTTCAAAATTTTTTTCTTCAAAAGCTATTTTCATTCCTTTACCACCACCACCACCAGCTGCTTTTATTAAAACAGGGAATCCGATTTTTTTACAAATTTCTTTTGCTTTAGTAATATTTGAAACACCTCCATCAGAACCTTCTATTACTGGCAGACCATATTCTTTTGCAATTTTTTTAGCTTGAATTTTATCACCCATCATCTTGATTAATTTTGATGATGGTCCTATAAATTTAATATTATTTTCTTCTAAAATTTTAGCAAAGTTTGCATTTTCGGATAAAAATCCATAACCCGGGTGTACAGCCTCAGCCTTGGTTAATTCTATTGCAGACATTAAAGCTGGTACATTTAAGTAACTGTTTGCTGGTTGATGAGATCCAATACAAACACTTTCATCTGCTAGTCTTACATGCATACTCTCTTTGTCGACATCTGAATGAACAGCTACTGTTGATATACCCCATTCTTTACAGGCTCTAATTATTCGAACAGCAATTTCTCCACGATTAGCGATTAGTATTTTTTTAAACATTACTCTAGAACTATAAGTACTTGACCAAACTCAACTGGCTGACCATCTTCGACAGAAATTTTTTTAACTATTCCATCTAGCGTAGAAGGAACATGGTTCATTGTTTTCATAGCCTCCACTATCATTATGGTGTCACCTTTTTTTATTTTTTTGCCAATTTCAACAAACTGTTTTGCCCCTGGTTCAGGCGCGAGATATGCTGTTCCAATTATAGGGCTTTTTACTATTTTAGAATTATCAATTTCTTCTTCTACTATTTCTTGAGTATTAATTTCTTCATTATTATCTTTTAAAGATTTTTTTAGATCTTCCAAAGCATCTACTAATTTTTTGATTATTTTTTTATCTATTTCCATTTATTAGTAATTCTTGCATTGCATTTATGGCTAAAATATAACCATTTGCCCCCAACCCACATATTACACCAGTTGCAACGCCACTTATCATTGATTTGTGTCTAAATTCTTCTCTTTTATAAATATTTGATATGTGTAACTCTATAATAGGTTTTTTAAAAACATCTAGAGCATCTCTTATAGATACCGAAGTATGAGTGAAACCAGCAGCATTAATTATCATCCCATCATATTTTTTTCTAGCATCTTGAATTATTGTAACAATCTCACCTTCAATATTTGACTGTATAAAATCTAGGTTAATATTTAATTCTTTAGATTTTTTTAAACATTTTTCTTTAAGCTCATCAAAACTAACTGAACCATATTGTGATTGTTCTCTTTCACCTAATAGATTAAGATTTGGTCCATTAATAATTAAAATTCTATTTGTCATAAAATATTTATATATTATGAAAAAAATAAACAAAGCAAAAATAAAGATTAATGGTAAAAAATGGACAATAAACCCCAAAATGACTCTAAAAGAACTTGTAGCTAGATTTAAAATACCTTTAGATAAAGTGGCAATTGAATTAAATGAAAATATTATTGATAAAAAAAAACTAGATAAAATAAAAGTTAATAACAATGACAAAATTGAAATAGTTCACTTTATTGGCGGAGGTTAAAATAATGAAGGATAATTTAATAATTTCAAAAAAAAATATAAATCAAGATTAATTGTAGGTACCGGTAAATATAAAAATTTTAATGAATGTGCCAAAGCTATTAAATTATCAGGAGCAGAAATTGTAACCGTTGCTGTCAGAAGAGTAAATATTTCTGATAAAAAAAAACCTTTATTGATGGATTTTATAGATCCAAAAAAAATAACTTATTTACCAAATACGGCTGGCTGTTTTACATCTTTAGAAGCATTAAGAACTTTAAGGTTAGCTAGAGAAATTGGAGGTTGGAAATTAGTAAAATTAGAAGTTTTAGGAGATAAAAAAACTTTATTTCCAGATATGATAGAAACACTTAAATCAACCGAAGTATTATCTAAAGAAGGATTTAAAGTTATGGTGTATTGTTCAGATGACCCATTGATGGCAAAACGCCTTGAGAATGCAGGAGCAGTTTCCATAATGCCTTTAGCCGCCCCTATAGGTTCTGGTCTCGGCATTCAAAATAAAATTAATATTCAAATAATTAGGTCACAAACTAAATTACCATTAATAATTGATGCTGGTTTAGGCCAAGCTTCTGATGCAACTATTGCAATGGAATTAGGCTGTGACGGAGTATTAGTTAATACAGCTATTGCTAAAGCAAAAAATCCTTTCAAAATGGCTGAAGCTATGAAATATGCTGTTATAGCAGGTCGTGATTCATATTTATCAGGAAGAATTGAAAAAACTATATATGGAGAGGCCTCAAGTCCAAATAAAGGAATTATTTAGCAACTTTTTTATAAAATTTTTTCTTATAAAAGTTTTTTTTTTTAAAATTATTTTTTTTATAAATATTTCTATCTTTTTTTGATTTAAGGCTTACTATGTTATTCTTTTCTTCTTCTTTATATTCTAGTTTTGATATTTCTTTAATTGTATTGATTATTTTTTTACTCTTATTTCTTAATACAATTTCATAGTCAGGAATAATTAGAGAATTATTAATTTTTAAATTAATTTTAATTTTGTTTTTATTTTCTATATATTTTATATTTTCAAATAGATTTTTTGTTATATAGTCATTTACTTGTTCGCATACGCTCACATCAATTATTTTTGTTTTATTATCCACTGCATTTATTTCTAAAAGTTTGAGAATTTTTAAAGCAAAAGTTTCATTTGTTATAGAAATTTTCCATTTTACCGAACTTTCTCTTAATCTCTGTCTTGACATTTCAAGCAGTCCAAAACTACTTATTCTTCCTATTTGAATTCTCGCCCTATCATTTCTACATTTTTCTTTAAGTTTTCGTTCAACTACTCTTCTATTTCCATAGCTCATCATATCTATAAAATCGATAATTATTAAGCCTGAAAGGTCTCTAATTTTTATTTGTCTCGCAATTTCTTCAGCAGCTTCTAAGTTTGTATCTAAAGCAGTGCTTTCAACATTTTTTTGTTTTATAGATTTTCCAGAGTTTACATCTATTGATACTAAAGCTTCTGTTGGATTTATTTCCAAATATCCACCTGAGTTAAGCTTAACTTGTGTATCAAATATTTCATTTAATTTATTTTCAATTTTTTCTTTTATAAATAATGGAATTTTATCTCTATATTTTTTAATTTTTTTTACATGGCTAGGCATAATCATTTTCATAAAATTTTTAGCTTTCTGGTAACCTTCATTTCCATCTATTATAATATTTTGTGTATCTTCATCATACATGTCTCTTAAAGTTCTTTTTATAATTTCACTTTCTTTGTGAATTAAAGATGGTGCTATAGAATTCATTGCATTTTCTTTTATTGATTCCCAGATTTTTATTAAACTTTGTAAATCTCTATCAATTTCATTTTTAGTTTTGTTTGATCCTGCGGTTCTAACTATAATGCCCATTTCTTTTGGAATAATAATTTGGTTTAGTATAGTTCTGATTTTCTTTCTTTCTGCTGGATTAAATATCTTTCTAGAAATTCCCCCTCCTTTTGGAGTATTTGGCATTAATACAATATATTTTCCTGCAATTGATATGAATGTACTTAAAGCAGCTCCCTTTAAACCTCTTTCATCTTTTAACACTTGAACAAGTATTACTTGGTTGGGTTTTATGACTTCTTGTATTTTATATCTTTTTTGTGGGTATTTTTTTTCTATTAATGTTTTTTCAACGTTATTATTTTGATCTAAGTTTTTTTCAACAGGATCATTTATGCTTATATTATTTTCAATTATATTTTTTTCTTCTTCTTTTTCACTTTCTTTTAATAATTCTTCTCTAACTTTTTCTTCTTCTAATTTAATTTTTTCTAAATCAGTTTGAGGAATTTGATAATAATCTGATTGAATATCATTAAATGATAAAAATCCATGACGCTCTCTTCCAAAATCTATAAAAGCAGCCTGAAGAGACGGCTCTACTCTACTTACTTTACCTAGGTAGACATTATTTTTTATTAGGGTATTTTTTATGCTTTCGTATTCGTAATCTTCAATATTACCATTTGATTTAAGTACAACCCTAGTTTCATTTGGATGCGATGCATCAATGTATAAATTCTTTTCCATAAATTTTTGATTAAATTTTTCATTTTGTAATTAGTTTAATTTCTAATAAATTTTGATGCCTTAACATTAACAAATTTATAAAATAAATAAACTAAAATGAGCAAAATAATAAAAAAAATTCTCGTAATAGTAACAGGAGGATTTTTGATATCTTTTATAATAGTAATATCAATTTTATGGGTATTTTCTAATAATTTGCCAGATTATAAGTTTTTAAAAAATTACAAAGCTCCAGTTTCTAGCAAAGTTTATTCAGGCGATGGAGAGCTAGTAAATGATTTCTCATCAGAAAAAAGAATATTTGTTCCATATAGTGCAATCCCAAATAGAATAATTAATTCTTTTTTGTCAGCTGAGGACAAGAATTTTTTTTCTCATCCTGGCGTAGATGCAAAAGGTGTAGTTAGAGCGACAATTAATAATATATCAAATATTTTAATGTCAAAAAGGTTAGAAGGGGCTTCAACAATTACCCAGCAAGTTGCAAAGAATTTTTTGTTAAGTAATGAAGTAAGTTTAAATCGTAAAATAAAAGAAGCAATTTTAGCCTTTAGAATTGAAAGGGCCTTGTCAAAAGAAAGGATTTTAGAATTGTATTTAAATCAAATATATTTGGGAGAGGGAACTTATGGAGTTGCTGCTGCTAGTTTAGAATATTTTGACAAACCTATTACAGATTTAACTTATGTTGAGTCTGCTTTACTTGCAGCTTTGCCAAAAGCACCAAGTAGATACAATCCTTATAAAAATAAAAAACTTGCTAAATTTAGAAGAAATTTAGTTTTAAAAAATCTTTTAGAAAATAATTTTATAAATCAAAAAAAATATAATTTATATTTAAAAAAAGATATAGTTTTAAAAAAAAGAAAAAAAATATATTTAGAGGATGCAAGATATTATGTAGAAGATATTCGTAAAAATATATTAGATAAGTTTGGTTTTGATAAAGTTTATAAAGATGGTTTAAATATAAAGACACCTTTAGATTTAAATTTACAGTCAATAGCCACTGACACATTAAGAAAAGGGTTAATCAAATATGATAAAAGAAAAGGATGGCGTGGCCCTATAGCTAATAAAAAATATAATAAAAATTGGAATAAAGATTTAAGTAAATACAATATAGAAAATTCAATTAAATGGGAATTAGCTATAGTTAAAAAAATAAAACAGTTCGCAATTGAAATTGAAACTAAAAAAAGAGAAAAAGGGATTATAGAATATAAAGATATTTTATGGACAAAAAAAAAAACCAAATGAATTATTAAAGAAAGGAGATATAATTTTCGTTCAAAAAATTAAAGAAGGTATTTTTAGTTTAAAACAATTACCAAAAGTTAATGGCGCAATAATTGTAATGGACCCTTATACTGGAAGAGTTCTGGCAATGAGTGGTGGTTTTAGTTTTCGTCAAAGTGAGTTTAATAGGGCAACTCAAGCTTTAAGACAACCAGGATCAGCTTTTAAACCTTTTATTTATGCTCTTGCTTTAGAAAATAATTATACACCATCAACTTTAATTTTAGATGCGCCATTAGTATTAGAACAAGGAACAGATTTAAAATTATGGAAGCCAGAAAATTATGGAAAAAAATTTTATGGTCTTTCAACTTTAAGAACTGGCCTTGAAAAATCTAGAAATTTAATGACTGTGAGAATAGCCCAAGATTTAGGGTTAAAAAAAATAGTTAATTTTTCAAAGAAACTAAAAATTTATGAAAATCCTAATGAATTATTATCTATATCTTTAGGATCTGCAGAAACAACTCTTTTAAAATTAAGTTCTGCATATTCATCTTTTTTAAATGGTGGAAAACTTGTAACACCTATTTTAATTGACAGAATCCAAGATAGTGAAGGAAATACAATTTTAAATACTGAAAATAGAAAATGCAATAAATGTGATGAAATTTCTCATTTGAGTAATGAATATCCAAAAATTGCTGATAATTTTGAACAAATTTTTTCTCCTGAAACTGCATACCAAATGACCTCATTACTTGAAGGAGCGGTGCAAAGAGGCACTGGAAGAGGTTTAAGAGATTTAAAATTAGATTTAGCAGGAAAGACGGGAACAACTAATAAAAATACTGATACTTGGTTTATAGGATTTACATCTAAATTAGTTATAGGAGTTTATGTTGGATTTGATGAACCTCAAACATTAGGAAAAAGAGAAACAGGAGCAAAAACAGCTATGCCAATATTTAAAGAATTTGTAAAAATAGCTGTCAAAAAAAAAGATGCAAGACCGTTTAAAGTTGCTGATAAAATTACCATGATGGTTATTGATCCTAAAACAGGAAAAAAAGCATCATTTGGTACAAAAAAAAACGATAATTGAGTCTTATAAAAAAGATAAAATTGAAATAAAAAATGCTACAAATTTTGATATTAATAATATATTAAAAAATAATAATATATTAAGGTTTTACTAATGGATAATGAATTTTTAAATAATAAAACTGAAATTCAAAAAATTAATCAAAGAATACAGGAGTATCTTTGAAAAAAATAATATTTATTCAATATTAGAAAAAAATAATAAAAAAATATTAGAGCAAAATTTCTGGGAAAATAAAATCTTAGCCCAAAAAATTATTAAAGAAAAAAAATTTCATGAAGATTTGGTGAAATCATATGAAAGTTCTGTTCAAGGAGTAAAAGATATATCCGATATACACGATTTGGCTACTGAAGAAAATAATAAAGCTATAGTTGCTGAAACACTTCAAAATATAATTAGTTTAAAAATTAAAACAAAAAAAAATGAAATTAAATGTTTTCTTTCTAATGAAAGTGATGTTTTAGATTGCTATATAGAAATACATGCAGGAGCAGGAGGTACCGAAAGTCAAGATTGGGCAGAAATGTTGAAAAGGATGTATTTAAAGTGGGCACAAAACAAAAACTATAGGACAAATTTAATAAGTGAACATAAAGGTGATGAAGCTGGAATAAAGTCAACTACGTTTAAAATAGAAGGCGATTATATGTATGGCTGGTTAAAATCTGAATCCGGTATTCATAGACTAGTAAGAGTCTCACCCTTTGATTCAGGGGCAAGAAGACATACTAGTTTTGCAAGTGTTTGGATATATCCCATAATTGATGAAAGTATTGAAGTTGATATAAAGGATAAAGATTTAAGAATAGATACATACAGATCGAGTGGCGCTGGAGGACAACATGTTAATACTACAGATAGCGCAGTAAGAATTACTCATTTACCAACAAAAATAGTAGTACAATGTCAAAATGAAAGATCTCAACATAAAAATAAAGAGACGTGTATGAAAATGCTTAAAGCTAGATTGTATGATTTTGAAATGAAAAAAAAAGAAAAAGAAGCAAAGAACTTTGAAAGTTCAAAAACAGATATTGGTTGGGGTCATCAAATAAGGTCTTATATATTGCACCCATATAGGTTAGTAAAGGATAATAGAACTAATTTTGAAAGTTCAGATCCAGATAAAGTTTTGGATGGGGGTATAGACGATTTTTTAGAAAGCTCATTATTTAAATAAATGTTAAAAAAATTTACATATTTTACATTATTTTTATTAATTATTGTTTCACTCTCTATATTTTATTTAAGTTATTTTGGCATTAAAACTGATAAATTTAATAATAATATTTCAAACCAATTAAAAAAGAATTATCCAAATCTGGAAATTAAATTTAAAGAAATAAAATTATTACTAAATCCTATTAATTTATTAATAAGTGTTGAAACAGAAAATCCAATAATATTTTTTGAGAAAAAAGAAATCAAATTAAATAAAATTTCAACCAATTATAATATTATTTCTTTTTTTAAAAAAGAATTTGGTATTAACACTTTAAATTTAGAAACAAAAAATAATGAAATTAAAGATATAGTAAAATTATTAAGATTAAACAAAGATACTCCACAATTATATATTTTAGATAAAACAATAAATAAAGGAAAAATATTTATTGAAGCTAAAATTAATTTTGATGAGAAAGGCAATATTAAAAATGATTTTAAAATATCAGGAAAAATTAACAATTTATACTTAAAATTATTAAACAAAAATGAAATTAAAGATTTAAATTTAAATTTTAATTATTATGATAAAAATCTAGATTTAAAAAATATTAATTTAAGTTATTTTGATTTAAAAATTTCAAGTGAGAATATATCGTTAAAAAAAAATAATAAATTTTATATAATTAAAGGAAAGTTAAAAAATTCAAGAAAAATTATACCTAAAGAAATTATTTCTTTAATTTTCAAAAATGAAAATTTGGATAAAGTAATATTATCTTCAGAAAATGATTTTAGTTTTAAAATAAATAAAAAATATAAAATTTCAGATTTAAGCATAAAATCAAAAGTAAATTTAGATGAAGCTAATTTTAAGTTAAATAATAAATTTGTTAAAAATTATATTCCAGATTTTGAAAATAAATTTAAATTTATAAATCATGTTTTAGATATTAAATATAAAAAAAGTATATTTATTAAAGGAAATGGAAAAGTTGAAATTGGAAATAAAAAAGAAGAAATAGAATATAATTTAAATTTTATTGATGATAAATTGAGCTATGAGTTAGTACTATTTTTAAATAAAGCATTAATTAAATTTGATTTAATAAATTTATTAAAAAAAGAAAATGTTAAAAGTAAAATTAGAATAAAAGGAAAAAATAGTAAAAATATAATTGAAATTGAAAAAATATCTTTAGATGCGAATGATATTGAAATATCAGCTGATAATTTTGAATTAACAAATAATTTTAAAATAATTAATTTTGGTAAAATTAATTTAAATTATATTGATAAATATAATAAGAAAAACGATCTAATAATCTCTAAGACTAAAAAAGAATATGTAATAACAGGAAAAGAATTTGATATAAGTAACATAGTTGATGAAATTCTTAAAAGTGACGATGAAGATACATTAAAATTATTTGATAAAAAAAATAGAATTTTCCAGGTTGATTTCGATAAAAATTATATCGATAAAGAGCATTATTTAGTCAAATTAAAAGGTAAATTTAAAATTAAGAATAATGACCTATATGATATGGATTTTAATTCTAAATTTTCTAATAATAAGAATCTTTCATTATCAATAAAAACAAAAAACAATAACAAAGTTACCACCTTTTTTTCTGATTTTGCTAAGCCTTTTGTTAAAAAATATAAATTTATTAAAGGTTTTGAAGAAGGAAAAATTGATTTTTCGTCAATGAAAAAAAATAAAATTTCAAATTCAAAATTAAAAATTTATGATTTTAAATTAAAAGAATTACCAGCATTGACAAAAATACTAACTTTAGCATCATTGCAGGGAATTGCTGATATACTTTCGGGAGAAGGGGTAAGATTTGATGATTTTGAAATGAATTTTCAAAATAAAAAAGATTTAATGGAAATAAAAGAAATTTATGCAATAGGTCCTGCTATATCAATTTTAATGGATGGTTATGTTCAAGGAGATGACCTTGTAAGTTTGAGAGGTACTTTAGTTCCCGCAACAACTGTAAACAAATTTGTTGGATCTATTCCAATACTTGGAGATATTTTAGTTGGTAAAAAAACTGGAGAAGGTGTTTTTGGTGTGAGTTTTAAGATTAAAGGTCCTCCTAAAGATCTTAAAACAACAGTTAATCCTATTAAAACATTAACTCCAAGATTTATAACAAGGACTTTAGAAAAAATTAAAAAAACAAATTAAATCATCTTAATTATTACATGTTTTTTTTTTCCATGAGATAATTTTAAATAATTTTCATTATTGAAATTATTTGTTGAAATATTTTCTTTATCATTTTCTATGGTCTCGTTATTAACCTTGATGCCTCTATTATTTATTGCTCTTCTAACTTCACCTTTTGATGTTAAAAGTTTTGAAGATATAACCAGATCTACAATATTAATTTTTTTATAATTTCTTCTTTATGTATTTTTATAGATGGTAAGTCATCTCCAACAGATTTT
The DNA here is from genome assembly GCA_045567135.1 of Candidatus Pelagibacter sp. Lineage (GTDB taxonomy): Bacteria > Pseudomonadota > Alphaproteobacteria > Pelagibacterales > Pelagibacteraceae > Pelagibacter. The sequence continues at coordinate 2,457 of JBJLDM010000034.1, read as the reverse complement.
TCATCAAAAGTATTTTTTGCAGTTTGTTCAGCTTTTTTTGCTGCAGCATTTCCGTGTAACATTGAAGTAGCTTCATTTGCTAATATTATTTTTAAATTATTGATATTGTCATTTTTAATTTCATCGATTTTTTCTATTTTAAGATCTGTGAACATTTTAAGAAACTTTAAAACATCTCTATCATCTGTATTTCTCCAAAACTGCCAATAGTCATATGGTGATAAAAGATTTTTTTCTAACCATACTGCACCTTTTTCAGTTTTTCCCATTTTGGCTCCTGATGCTAACGTAATTAGCGGAGTTGTTAATCCAAAAACTTGTTTGTTAGAATATCTTTTAATAAGATCTACTCCATTAATAATATTTCCCCACTGATCAGAACCACCAATTTGCATTATACAATTTTTTGTTTTATTTAATTCAAGAAAATCATAAGCTTGCAAGATCATATAATTGAACTCCATGTAACTTAACGATTGTTCTCTATCTAATCTTAATCTTACACTATCAAAACTTAACATTTTATTAATTGTAAAGTGCTTTCCAATTTCTCTTAAAAATTTTATATAATTTAGTTTTCCTAGCCATTTATAATTATTAACAAATATTGGTTTTATTTTTGCATTTTTTGTACTTAAAAAAATATTAAAAACTTTTTGTATATTTTTTATATTTTTTTCAATTTCTTTTTCAGATAATATTTTTCTAGTTTCTTCCTTACCCGATGGATCACCAATACGAGTAGTACCACCTCCTAATAAAACAATGGGTTGATGACCATGCTTTTGAAGCATTCTTAAACACATAATTTGTAATAAGCTACCCACATGTAAACTTTGAGAAGTACAGTCAAAACCAATGTATGCTCGAATTTTCTTTTTGCTCATCAACAATTCTAGTTCATCTAAACTAGTACATTGATTAAAGTATTCTCTTTGTTTAAATTCTTTTAAGAATGAATTTTCCATATTTTTTAAAAAAAAAGTGTAGAATCAATATACTTTATTTGAATTAATTAAAAAATATATGAATAAAAGCTATTATAGTCTTGGTTTAATGAGCGGAACTTCAGGTGATGGAGTAGATGCATCATTAGCAATTTCAGATGGCAAAAATAAATTTGACATAATTCATAATGAATACGTAAAATATCCAATCGATGTTTACGAGGAATTCCATAAATTAAAAGAAAAAATTCACAATTTGGGAGATATTCAGAAATATTCAAAAAAACTTAAAGATATAGAGAGAAAAATCACAATTTGTAACTCAACTGCCGTCGAAACTATAAAATTTAAAATGTCACAACAAAAGAGTCTAATAAAAATTGATTTCATTGGATTTCATGGTCAAACGATCTTACACATTCCTGAAAAGAAATTTTCACTACAATTAGGAGATGCAAATCTTTTATCTCAAATAACTAATACAAGTGTTATTTACAAATTTAGAGAAAATGATCTTAAAAATGGAGGCCAAGGAGCGCCACTTGCACCAATTTTTCATCAACTAATAGTTAATCAAAAAAAATTGAACTTCCATTAGCAATTTTAAATTTAGGAGGAATAGCAAATGTCACTTTAATTGACAAAAAAAATAAAATTTCAAGCTCAGATATTGGCCCGGGTAACTGTCTTATAGATAACTGGATTAGATTAAATTCAAAATTATATTATGATGAAGGTGGTAATTTAGCAAGATCAGGAAAAGTAAATAAAATTATATTAGATCAATCTTTGGAAAATTTTTATGAAAATCAGATTAATAAAAAAAAATCTTTTGATACTAATGATTTTGATTTATCTTTTATAAGAGGATTATCTTTAGAGGACGGAGCTGCTACTCTAACAGAATTTACAGCTGAAATTTGTTCAAAAAAAATTAATTATGATAAAGTTTATGTTTGTGGCGGAGGAAGAAAAAATTTATATTTATTGGAAATAATAAGAAAAAAAATCAATGCTAAAATCGAAACGATTGATAAACTTGGTATAGATGGAGATTTTGTAGAATCACAAGCCTTCGCCTATCTTGCAACTAGATCATATCTTAAATTACCAATTTCTTTTCCTGAAACTACAGGATGTAGAAAAGCAAGTACCGGAGGAGATTTAGTTAAAAATTATTAACTAAAAAGAGTTTTTTCTTTTTTAATATATTTATCTAAAGCTTTAACTAAATCTTTTTCTGCTTTAAGAAAGAAATGATTGGCTTCTGTTATTGATTGAAAATCAACTTTTATACCTTTTTGCGAACTTAATCTGTTATTTAGTTCATTTATAAAATCAGATGGAACGAGTTCATCTTTTTTTCCATAAATCATTAACCCTGAAGAGGGGCATGGTGATAAAAATGAAAAATCATAAACGTTTGGTTGTGGAGAAATAGCAACGAATCTATTTATTTCAGGTCTTCGCATTAATAATTGCATCGCTATTAATGATCCAAATGAAAAAC
>JBJLDM010000033.1:0-28066 GCA_045567135.1 Candidatus Pelagibacter sp. | reverse complement strand
TTTGTTCTGGAAGCTGTATCAGTAATTGTTCAAGTAGTTTCATTTAAGTTAACAGGTAAAAGAATTTTCAAAATGGCTCCTATACATCATCATTATGAAAAAAAAGGTTGGCAAGAATCTACGGTCGTGATCAGGTTTTGGATAGTAGCTATAATTTTAGCTATGATTGGATTGGCAACTCTGAAATTTAGATAATGGATCAACTTCATAAAATTTTTTTTAAAAAGAAAATTTTAATATATGGTTTAGGAATAAGTGGATATTCAAGTTTTAAGTTTTTAAAAAAAAAAAATCATATTAAATTTTTTGATGATAATTATCAAAATTTTAAAAATAAAAAACTAAATAAATTTTTTATATCTCAAAAAAAAATTTATAAATATGGTTTTGATTATATAATTATTAGTCCGGGCATAAATTTAGAAAAATGTGATTTAAAAAACTTTTTAAATAAAAATAAAGATAAAATTTTTACAGATTTAGACGTATTTTACTCTAACAATTTTAATAATATAATTATTGCTGTTACTGGAACTAACGGAAAATCCACTACTGTAAAGTTATTGAGCGACATAATTAAAAGTACTCAAAAAGATGTAAGGTTAGTTGGTAATATAGGTAAATCAATATTAAGTGAAAAAAAAATTAAAAAAAAAACAATATTTGTTGTAGAGGCTTCTTCCTATCAAATTGAATATAGTAAAATTTTTAAAGCAAAATACGCTATGTTGATTAATATTAGTCCAGACCATTTAGAGAGACATAAAACCTTTAAAAAATATTTAAATGCAAAATTAAAGTTAATTTATAATCAAGAAAAAGGAGATTTTGCTTTTTTTAATAAAAAAAATTTTTTAATTAAAAAAGAATTAAAAAATAAAAAAATTAAATCTAAAGTTATAAATGTAAATGATAAATTAAATTTAAATTATTATAAATTAATAAAAAATGAATATTTTAATAATAAAAATAATCAACAAAATTTGTCTTATATTTTTGCAATTTGTAAAAAATTGAAAATTAATAAAAAAAATATTTTAAAAATAATTAATAATTTTCGTGGTTTAAAATTTAGGCAGCAAATAATTTATAATTCTAAAAAGTTAGCTATAATTAATGATTCAAAATCTACTAGTTTTTCATCAACTGTAAATTTAATTAGCTCAATGAATAATGTTTTTTGGATATTAGGTGGATTGCCTAAAGATGGAGACAAATTTAAATTAAATAAAAATAAAAACTTAAACCTAAAAGCATTTATTTTTGGAAAGAAAAAAAAATTCTTTATTAAAAATTTAAAGAATAAAATATTATTTGAAACTTTTAAAAATTTGAAGGATGCATTTAAAAAAATAATTTTAGAAATTAAAAATAAAAGAAATAAAAAAAAAATAACTATCTTATTTAGCCCTTGTTCAGCTTCTTTTGATACTTTTAGAAATTTCGAAGAAAGAGGAGAGTATTTTAATTATCTAGTTAAAAAATATAAAATAAAAATATGATAAAAGATAATTTATTTCAAAAATTTTATTTCGAATGGTGGAGAAACATTGATAAAACAATATTATTCTTAATATTACTACTTTTTATTTTAGGACTTTTTTTTTCTTTAGTTTCAACTTCTTTAGTAGCTTCGGATAGACTTAATACTAATAATTATCTTTTTTTTTTTAAGCATTTAGTATTTATTTCACTTGGTCTTGGAATATTATTTTTTCTTTCATATTTAAATGCAGAAAAATTGTTTATTTTATCAAAGTTTTTATTTTTAATTTGCCTTATATCTTTGGTTTTAGTCCCATTTATAGGAGTAGAAGTAAAAGGGTCAAAAAGATGGCTTGATTTTCTTTTTTTACCAAGATTTCAACCAATTGAATTATTAAAACCTTTTTTAATTGTTATGATTGCATCAATTCTTAGCTCAAAAAATAAAACCAATTTATATTTAAAATATTTTTTAAGTTTTTTATTAATATTACCAATAATTATTTTGCTAATATCTCAACCTGATGTTGGCCAAACTATTTTAATTTTTTTTACATGGCTAGCCTTAATATTTGTATCAGGAATTAATTTATTTTTATTTTTTACATTTTTTGGTTTTATGATTTCAATAATTTTATATTTAATATTTTTTGTTTCTAAGTTTGAATACATTCTTATAAGAATTAATTCATTTTTTGATCCTTCTTCAGGAAATAATTATCAATCAGAAAAAGCATCTGAGGCAATAATAAATGGTGGATTTTTTGGAAAAGGTATTGGAGAAGGTGTTTTAAAAAATAAAGTTCCAGAAGCACATACAGATTATATTGTATCTGTTATTTCTGAAGAATTTGGAGTGGTAATGATTTTTCTATTGTTAGTAATATTTTTATTTTTTATTTATCATATTTTTAAAAAATTATTTTTTATTAATGACAATAAGGTAAAATTAATTATTATTGGCTCAAGTGTAATAATTCTTTTTCAATTTTTGATTCACATAGGCGTAAACATTAGAATGTTTCCAACGACTGGAATGACTTTACCATTTTTAAGTTATGGAGGCTCGTCAATAGTTAGTACCTCTATACTTTGTGGTATAATACTTAACCTTACAAAGAAAAATTTTTTAAGATGAAAAAAAAAATTTTAATTAGTACAGGAGGTTCAGGTGGTCATGTAATTCCTGCAATTACTTTTCACGATCATTTAAAAGAAAAATTCGATGTTTTTTTGACAACTGATAAAAGAGGCGAGAGATTTATTAACAAAGATAAATATACCTTGAGTATAATAGATGTACCCCAATTAACAAAAAATTTTTTTAAAATACCTTTTAATTTAATTTTTTTTTTGACATCAATTTTAAAATCAATTTTTTTTATTAAAAAAAATAAAATAAGAATAGTTATTTCTACAGGGGGGTATATGTCCTTACCTATTTGTATAGCTGGTAAAATTTTAAATTGTAAAATTTTTTTATTTGAACCAAATATGATAATTGGAAGATCAAATTTATTTTTTTTAAAATATTGCTATAAAATTTTTTGCTATACAGATCAAATAAATAATTTTCCAAAAAAATATAAGGAAAAGTTAGAGCTAATTTATCCCTTGTTAAGGAAAGAAGTTTATAATCAAACAAAAAATTCAAAATTCAAATTTAATAAAAAAATTAACATTTTGATAATTGGTGGAAGTCAAGGGGCAGATTTTTTACAGAATAATCTTAAAAATTGTATTATTAAACTTTCAAAAAATTTTGAAATATATGTAAATCATCAAATTAATAAAAAAAATTATAAAAATTTAGAAACTTTTTATAAAGAAAATCAAATTAAATTTAACTTGTTTGATTTTGAAGAATCTTTAACTGAATTAATAAAAAAAACTGATTTGTGCATAACTAGATCGGGTGCGTCCAGTTTAGCTGAACTGGTTTATTTAAACATTCCATTTATTACCATACCGTTTCCTTATGCTAAAGATAATCACCAATTCTATAATGGAATTTTTTATAAAAACAAAAATTGTTGCTGGTTGTTAGAACAAAAGAGTATAAAAAATAATGAAATTTTTGATTTAATCATGCATATAATTAGCGATCATCAAGATGTTGAATCAAAAATAAATGAAATGCAAAAAATTAGCTATCAAAACACATGGAATAATATAAACCAAAAATTATTGTGTATAATAAATGAAAATTCAATTAGCTAAATCTGAAATTATCCATTTTATAGGAATCGGTGGTATCGGCATGAGTGGCCTTGCTTTAATTATGAAAGGAATGGGATTTAAAATTCAAGGTAGTGATATTTCTTTAAATAAAAATACTGAAAGATTAAAAAAAAATAATATTAAAGTTGTTATTGGACATAGTAGAAAAAACATTAGCAAGGCAACTATAATAGTAATTTCATCAGCTATTAAAAATAATAATCCAGAAGTTTTATTTGCTAAAAAAAAACAGTTACCAATTTATAAAAGAGGCGACATGCTGGGCCACATCACATCTTTAACAAAAAATATAACAGTTGTGGGCTCACATGGAAAAACTACAACTACGTCACTTATTTCAGGGATCTTTTCTAAGACAAAGTTGGATCCCACAATAATAAATGGAGGGATTATTAATTCTTTAGATAACTCAGCAAGACTGGGTAAAAGCAAGTGGAGTATATTAGAACTAGATGAATCAGATGGAAGTTTTATAAAAGTTTTACCTACATATTCCATTATTACAAATATAGATAGAGAACATATGGATTATTATAAATCAATGGATAATTTATTTAGATTATTTCAAGAATTTATTGGCAAGGTCCCATCATTTGGTAAATCATTTATTTGTTTAGATGATAAAAATAACAAAAAGCTTATAGACAAGATTAAATTTAAAAACTTTTACACTTATGGCATAAATAAAAAATCTCAATTTCAAATTAAAAATATTTATCAATCAAAATGTTATTCCAAATTTGATTTAAATATACAATTGCAAAGTAAAAAAAATACTTTAATTAAAAATATAAAAATTCCTCTAATAGGATTACACAATATAAGAAATGCTACAGCTGCTATCGCGGTTTCATGGATTATTGGAATTTCAAAAGATATTATAAAAAAAGGTTTAAATGAATTCAAAGGTGTACACAGAAGATTTAATAAAATATTTGAATTTAGGGGTGTAGAATTTTTTGATGATTATGCACATCACCCTAGTGAAATTAAAGAAGTATTAAATGGTGTTAAAGGTGTTTATAAAGAAGAAAGTATAATTTGTATATTTCAACCACATAGAGTTTCTAGATTAAAAGATCTTAAAAAAGAATTTACATTCTCATTTAAAAAAGCAGACCAAGTAATTTTGTGCCCTGTATATACAGCAGGAGAAAAAATTAAGTTAGGATTTAATTATTATAATTTTGCACAAAATATAGGAAAAAACTCAAAAGTTAAAATTTTTTTAGTTAAAGATCAATTAAGTTTAGCAAAATTCATTAAGCAAAATATTTATGGAAAAAAAATTGTAATAGGAATGGGTGCAGGGTCAATTTCTAATTGGATAAAAGACTTACCAAATTTGATATAATGACAAAAATTACATTAGAAAGCTTTTCGAATAAAATTAATAGCAAATTTTTATTTGATTATGATTTAAAAAAATCCAATTGGTTTAATATAGGAGGAAAGGCTAAGAGTTATTTTAAGCCAGATACATTAGATGATTTAGTGTTATTTTTAAAAAAATTTGGAGAAAAAGAGAGAGTGTTTGTTTTGGGTGCTGGCTCTAATATTTTAATTACTGATAAAAAATTTGATGGAGTTGTGATAAAATTAGGAAGAAATTTTTCTAATTTATCTTTGCTTCCAAATAAAATTATTGTGGCAGGTAGTGCTGTAACAGACAAAAAATTATCTGAATTTGCAATGAATAATAATATTGGAGGTTTTGAGTTTTTATCTTGTATACCTGGAACAGTTGGAGGTGGATTAAAAATAAACTCAGGTTGTTTTGGATCAGAGTTTAAAGATATTTTAGTTTCTGTTCAAGTGATTGATAAAAAAGGCAATATTAAAACAATTCCATCTTCAAGTATAAAATTTGGATATAGACAAAGTCCCTTAGACAAAGACTTTATTTTTTTGAGCGCTTCATTCAAAGGGAAAATTAAAGAAAAAAATGAAATAGAAAAAATAGTTAAAAAATTAAAAAATCAAAAAGATGAAGCTCAACCTACAAAAATTAAAACTGGTGGTAGTACATTTAAAAATCCAATAGAACAAACAAATATTAAAGTTTGGGAACTAATAAAAAAATCAGTATCTTTAGAAAGTAAATTTGGTGATGCTAAAATTTCAAATAAACATTGTAATTTTTTTGTTAATTCAGGCGAAGCAACATTTAATGATATGAACAAATTAATCGAATTTGTTAGAAAAAATGTAAAATTGAAAACTGGTATAAAATTAGAGACTGAAATTGAAATAATTGAATAAATGAAAAAAAAAAAAATATTAATTTTAGGAGGAGGAATATCAAAAGAACGTGAAATAAGTTTGGAAACAGCCAAACAAGTAAACAATGTTTTAAAAAAAAAATATTGGACTTTATTAAGTGAGCCAAACGATAATTTAATTAAAAATATTAAAAAATTTAAGCCTAATATAATTTTTAATGCTTTACATGGCAGATTTGGAGAAGATGGCTATATCCAGTCCGTGTTAGAAAGTTTAAAAATTAAATATACTCATTCAGGAGTATTATCTTCATCAATTGCAATGGATAAAATAATATCTAAAGAAATATTTATAAAAAATAAAATTTTAACGCCTAAATACTTCAAGTTTACTTTTGATAGTAATATTTTAAAAAAAAACAAAATAATAAATAAAATAAAGTTAAAGTTAAAATTTCCAGTAATAGTTAAGCCTATAAATGAAGGATCAAGCGTAGATGTATTTATTTGTTCAGAAAAAAACTTAGTTAAGAATTTAAAAAAATTAAAAAAATATAAAGAAATATTAATTGAAGAATATATAGGAGGCAGAGAAATTCAAGTTGCAATATTAGGTAAAAAAAAACTAGGAGCAATAGAATTAAAACCGAAACGAAAATTTTATGATTATAAAGCAAAATATAGTTTAAGCGCAAAAACAGAACATATAATTCCAGTAAATTTAAGTAGAAAAAATATGAATAAAGTTTTGGATATTTCACTAAAAGCTCATAACTGTCTTTGTTGCAGAGGAGTTACAAGATCTGATTTTAAATTTTATAATAATAAATTTTATTTATTAGAGGTAAATACACAACCGGGCATGACAAAGTTATCATTAGTTCCAGAAATAGCAGCTCATAAGGGAATGAATTTTTTAAATTTATTAGAATGGATTTTAAATGATGCTTCAACAAATAAGTAGAAAAAAAAAAATTTATATTTATTTTTTTTTATTAATATTTTTAAGCACGATATTTAATTTTAATATAAAAGAACTTTTTGAAAAAAATTTTAAAATCATTTATTTAGAGAATAATGATAATTTATTGGTTTATGAATTAAATAATTTAATTAATCAAAACATTTTAAAATTAAATAAAAATGAAATTTCTAATTATTTAGAAAATTATCCAATATTAAATTCTTTTAAGATAAATAAAGTTTATCCAAATAAATTAAAAATAGAATTAATTAAAACAAAACATCTTGCAAAAATTTCTTATAAAAATGAAATTTTTTTCATAGGTGAAAATGGAAAATTATTTCAAGATCATATAGAAAATTTAAATATCCCAACGATTCAAGGAGATGTAAATATTGAAATAGCAAATAAATTTCTAAACTTATTAAAAAAAACCTCTTTTGATTTAAGTGAAATAAAATTTTTGAATTTTTTTCCATCTGGAAGATGGGATATTATTTTTAATAACGATAGAATAATAAAACTTCCAAGAAAAAATGTTTTTAAATTAATTAATAAAGCGAAATTATTATTAAAAGATCAAAATTTTGATAAAAAAATTATTGATTTAAGAATAAATAATAAGATTATCTTAAGTGATGAATAATCTAGAATTTTTTTTAAATTTAGGTCCAAATAAAATTAATGCAATTTTAATTGATAAAAGAAACAAAAATAAAATATTTAATAAAGATTTTGATTTTGAGAATAATTTTAATGATACAAAAGTAGTAGTTGATAATTTAAATAAGATATTAAAAAGTTTAATTATAGAAGTAGAAAAAAAAATTAATAATCCAATAAATATAATTAATTTAATGATTGATAATCCTGAAACTTTATCAATTCATACTTCAGTTAAAAAAAACTTTGATAATAAAAAAATACATAAAAATCAAATTGAGTACTTAATAGAAGACTTGAAACAGCAAATTTTAAAGAATAGTTCAGATATAAAAATAGGTCATATATTAGTTGAATATTATTTTTTAGATGGCGAAATGTATAATAAATTACCAATTGGAGAAATTTGTAAAGATTTAGTTATTCAAATTCGATTTATTTGTTTCTCTAAAGCTTTTACTGATTCTTTAGAAGATCTATTTTTTAATTATCAAATTGATATAAATAAAATTATTTGTACCAACTACGCGAAATCACTATTAGAAAATAATTTTGTAGATAATTTGGCCGAAGCTGGCCTTAGAGTAGTTGATGGATTTAATACCAACGAAGTAGATATTAATGTAAAAAAAATGAACAAAGTAGGCTTTTTTGAGAAACTTTTTCATATTTTTTCATAACTGTATTTTATCGTAACATTTGTTGTTTTTAATATTAACTATCTCAAACATATAAGTTCAGTATGTCAATTTTAAATCAAAAGACAATAAAAGCACCAATTGAATTTGAAGGAATAACCTTACACAAAGGAAAAATAGCAAAAGTAAAAATTTTACCAGCGAAACCTAATTCAGGTATTGCGTTTAAGAGAATAGATATTAAAGGCGATAACTTAATTGAAGCAAATTTCCTTAATGTAAGTGATGCAACTTTATGTACAACTTTAACTAATAAATCCGGAGCAAGTGTTTCAACCGTAGAGCATTTGATGGCAGCATTATATGGAAAAGGTGTTGATAATGCTTTAATTGAAATTGATAATGACGAAGTACCGATTATAGATGGTTCTTCAAAATTTTTTGTAAAAAAAATAGATAGTGTTGGTTTAAAAAACAGCGACCAATCAATTAAAATAATAAAAATTCTAAAAAAAATTACTTTAAAAAATGGTGAGAAAACAATTTCAATGGAACCTACCAAAACTAGTTTAGAAATTGATTTTGAAATAAAATTTAATAATGCAGTAATTAAAAATCAAAGAAATATTATAAATGTTTATGAAACAGACTTAACAGATATTTATAATTCAAGAACATTTTGTTTATATGAAGATGTGGAAAAACTAAAAAAAATGAATCTTGCTAAAGGTGGTTCTCTTGAAAATGCGATTGTAGTTAAGAATGATAGAATTCTTAACGATGGAGGTTTAAGAAATAAAAAAGAATTTGTTAATCATAAAATTTTAGATTGTATGGGGGACTTGTACTTATCTGGTCATAAAATAGTTGGTAAATTAATTTGTTCTCAGGGCGGACATAAGCTAACAAATCAACTTTTAAGAAAAATATTCACTGATAATCAAAATTTTTCAATATTTGAATTAAAAGAGAAAAATATACCTCATTCGTTTATCAATAAAACAGCACTAAAATCTATTGCTTAAATATCTTTAGAGTTTTTAATATAATCTGTTAAAAATTCTTAATGATAAAATTCTATAAAATATTTTTTTTAATAATTTTTGTTATTTTAACATCCTGTTCATCTGAAAATAAAAAGATTTCAATTATAGGAGAAAGTGATTTAGAACTTCAAATGATTGATGCTTATAAGGAAGGCTATGAAGAATTGGAAAAAGGCGATGTAATTTATGCGGCAAAAAAATTTAATGAGGCAGAACTTTTATATCCACAATCCAAATGGGCTTCAAAAGCGGTTTTACTTTCAGCTTATGCTTATTATTCTCAAAATTATTATGATAGATCAATCCAAGAACTTGAAAGATTTATAAAAAAATATCCGAATCATAAAAATATGGATTATGCGTATTTTCTTTTAGCGATGTGTTATTATGAAAATATTATAGATGAAAAAAAAGATTTAGAACCACTTTTATTATCTAAACAAAAATTTGAATTTATTTTAAAAAATTATCCCGATACAGATTTTGCTCAAGACGCAAAATTTAAAATAGGTCTTATACAAGATGTATTGGCATCAAAAGAAATGTATATTGGAAAATATTATTTAAAAAAAGGAAAATGGGTAGCTGCTATTAATAGATTCAAAACTATTTTAAATAAATATGAAACAACAATTTATGTTGAAGAAGCCCTTCATAGACTTGTTGAAACTAATTATAAAATTGGACTTGAAGATGAAGCAAAAAAATATGCCAATTTACTTGGCTATAATTATCAGTCTAGTAAATGGTACGAACAATCTTATAAAATATTTAATAAAGATTATAGAACTTCCTATGAAATTAAAAAAGATAAACAATCAGTTTTTAAAAGATTCAAAACACTTTTTAATTAAATGAGAAGTAATGATAGTAAGTTGATAAAAAAAAATTATTTAAAAAAGATTAATTTAATTAATAAATATAACAAAGCTTATTATAAAAATAGTAATCCAATAGTAGATGACTTTAAATATGACAATCTTAAACTAGAAATTTTAGATTTAGAAAAGAAATATAAGTTTTTAAAAAGTGACAAATCACCGTCATTAATTGTAGGATTTAAACCATCAAAGAATTTTAAAAAAGTAAAACATAAAAAACCAATGCTTTCGCTAGGAAATGCTTTTAATAAAGAAGATTTGTTAAATTTTGAAAAAAAGATTATTAATTTTTTAAGTTTAAACAAAAACACAATTATCGAATATAGTGCAGAACCTAAAATTGATGGAATTTCAGCTTCATTGTTCTATAAAAATGGAAAATTTATACAGGGTCTTTCTAGGGGTGACGGTATAGAAGGCGAGGACATAACTGAAAACTTAAAAACTATTAAAGATATTCCAAAATATATTTCTATTAAAAATTTTCCAAAAGAAATAGACATAAGAGGAGAAGTTTATATTGGAAATAAAGATTTTGATTCAATAAAAAATAAATTTGCAAACCCAAGAAATACTGCATCTGGATCATTAAGACAAAAAAATCCTGATGAAACCGCTAAAATACCATTAAGATTTATTGCATACACTTATGGATTTTCTAAAAATTTAAATATCAATACTCAATCTGAATTTTTAAAAAGTTTAAAGCTTTGGGGGTTCAGAATAAATGATTACAACAATGTTATTAAAGGTGTTGATAATTTAATTCAAAATCATAACAGTTTAAAAGAAAAAAGAAGCATAATAGATTTTGATATTGATGGCATTGTATATAAGGTAAATCATTTTGATTTACAGAAAAGACTTGGATTTGTAACAAATGCTCCAAGATGGGCCGTAGCCCATAAATTCTCAGCTAATAATTCAATTTCTGAAATACTAAATATAGAAATACAAGTTGGTAGAACTGGAGCACTTACACCTGTTGCAAAAATTAAACCAGTAAATATTGGTGGCGTTGTAGTTTCTAACGCAACTTTGCATAACGAAGATGAAATTATTAGAAAAGATATCAGAATAAGTGATACTGTTAAGGTTGAAAGAGCTGGAGATGTAATCCCTCATGTAATTTCTGTAGATAAAACAAAAAGAAAAACAACTTCAAAAAAATATATTTTTCCGGAAAAATGTCCTTCATGTGGTTCAAAGACAGCAAAAGATTTTAATGAAATAACAAAAAAACATGATGCGGTAAGAAGATGCCTTAACGAAGATTTTAAATGTGAAAAAATTGCTATAGAATCTTTAAAACATTTTGTATCAAAAGAAGCATTAAATATTGATGGATTTGGTAAAAAAATTGTTGAGAAATTTTGGGAACTTAATTTGGTTAAATTTCCTCAAGATATTTTTAGTTTAGATTTTGAAAAAATTAAGAGATTTGATGGTTGGGGAGAATTATCTGTTTCCAATTTAAAATACTCTATAGAAAAATCAAAAAAAATAACTCTAGAAAGATTCATTTATGCTCTTGGAATTCGCCATATAGGACAAGAAAATGCGAGACTTCTATCTCAACATTTAAAAAATGTAGAAAATTTCTGTGGTTTATCAAAAGAAAGTAATATTGAAGTCTTGTTGAATATTGATGGAATTGGAGAAACTCAAATTAAGTCAATTAAAAATTTTTTTTCTAATAAAACAAATGTCGTAGTTTTGGAAAAGTTAAATAAAATTATGAAAGTTTCTAATGCATTACTCTCAAAAAGAGATGGAATTTTAAAAAATAAAACTTTTATGTTTACTGGTAAATTAAAAGAAATAAGTAGAGCAGAAGCTAAGTCTTTGGTAGAGCAAAATTCTGGTAAAATAATAAGTAATGTTAATAATAAGCTTAACTTTTTAGTTATTGGAGAAAAACCAACTAACAAAAAAATTAAAAAAGCGAAAGAATTAAAAATAAAAATAATTACACAAGATGAATGGATAAAAATGTTAAATAAGACTCGCTAACCATTTTTTTTCACTATTATTCAAAAACTTTGATATTTTTGAGTAGACATTTAGATGATAATTAAACAAGTAATCTCTTTCTTTTCTAGTTAACAGTTTAAAGTTGATAAGATCTTTTTCGATAGGGGCTAAGGTTAAATTTTCAAAAAATAATCTATTTTTAAATTTTTTAATAAAAACTAAGTTTTCTATTCTAATTCCATATTGCCCTTCTTTGTAATACCCTGGTTCATTACTAACAACCATTCCTTCTTCAAGCTTAACCGTATTAATTTTTGTTATAGATTGTGGACCTTCATGAACATTAGAAAAAAAACCAACACCATGACCTGTTCCATGGGCATAATCAAGTCCATCTTTTTTTAAAAATTGTCTTGCTACTAAATCAACTTTTTTTCCAGTATTTAATTTTTTTAGGTTAGCTGTTGCAACTGCAATATGTCCTTTTAATACTTTGGTAAATTTATTTTTAATTGAATTTTTTTGTTTAGAAAAGCAAATTGTTCTTGTTACATCTGTTGTTCCATATTTGTATTGTCCACCTGAGTCACATAAAAAAATATCATTTTTTTTTATGTCTTTATTAGTTTTTTTTGAAGCTCTATAGTGAACTATTGCACCATTAGATCCCGTTCCAGATATTGTATTAAAACTAGGAAATAAATAATTTTTATTACGTTTTCTAAATTTTTCTAATTTATTTTGTGAGTCTATCTCAGTTATTTTATTTTTATTAATATTTTTTATCCAATAAATAAATTTAGTTAAAGCAACTCCATCCTCAATATGTGCATTAATCATATTTTTAATTTCAGATGAATTTTTTATAGATTTTAATTTATAACAAGGATCATGTTTATTAATTATTTTAAATTTTGATTGAATTATTTTTTCATTTAAAACTGAGCAGGATAAATGATCTATTATAAATTTTTTTCCTTTTAATTTTTCAATTAAATCTTTAAATTTTTTGGGGTTTACTATTTGTTTAATTGATAACTTTCCTTCTTTAATTATTTTTGAAATTTTTTGTTTTTGAGAAATTAAGAAAATTTCATTAGTTTTTCCAATTATCAAACGACAATTTGGTATTGGGCTATTCGGGTTATCCGAACCTCTAATGTTTAAGGTCCATGCTACATTTTCAGGCGCACTTATGAAGACATAGTCAGCTTTATTTGATTTTAATATTTTTCTAATTCTATTTATTTTATTTTTATAATTTTCACCTGCGATGCTGTTTTTTAGAGAAAAGAATTTTTTTGTTTTTATATTTTTTTTTTTGTAAATTTCATCAATTAGATTGTTGTTTATTTGTTTTAAATCTAAAGATTTACCAAAATATCCAAATAATTGTCTTTTTGTATGAAGATGTGGATCAAATCCAAGAGTTAAGTTTTTTAAAATTTTATAAGGCAAAAATTTGTGAATTTCGATAATTTTAAATAATTTACCAGATTGGAGTTGAGCTTGAATGGTATATCTTCCATCAACAAACAAATAGTTTTTATTTTTTAAAACAATTGCTATTCCAGCAGAACCATTAAAATTAGAAATAGCTTTTAATCGGTCGATAGCAGCGTATTCAGAAAAAAATTCATCATTTTTTGGTATGATATATCCATCAATATCATATTTGCTAAATTTTTTTATTAATTGCTTGATTCTTTTATTAATCATTTAATCCTCTTTTGATATCTTATCCATCCAGGGCTTCTCTTACTTTCTTCAAATTCAAAATCTTGGTTAAATTCAAAGTCATTATCAAGGTTTTCTTTTTCGTCGTAAAAGGTATTTTTTTCAATATTTTTTTCTGGCAATTCTTCAATAAATCTTGATGCCATACTATCGATCCAATCACCTTGATAAAATCTATTCATAGCAAAAGATATATAAGCAAGTTTTTTAGCTCTCGTAATGCCAACGTACGCTAGTCTTCTTTCTTCTTCTAAACCGCTTTCGCCTTTTTCTTCGATTGATTTTTGATGAGGGAACAAACCTTCTTCCCATCCAGGTAAAAAAACAACATCAAACTCTAATCCTTTGGAAGCATGCATTGTCATAAGATTTATTTTTTGTCCATCCCAATCTTGATCGATTGAAGTTGCAAGCGCAACATGTTCAATAAAATTTTCTAAATTGTCAAATTCTTTCATTGCACTTAAAAGCTCTTTAATATTTTCTAATCTATTTTCATTTTCAAGGTCTTTTTTATTTTTTAGTATTGCTGAATATCCTGACTCATCTAATATAATTTGTAATAACTTCACATGATTTATTTTTTTAATGTTTAAATCGGTTCTCCATTTTTCAAGTAAGTTTAAAAAAGAGTTTAAACCTATTTTTGCCTTAGGTTTTATTAAATTAAGTTCAATTAATTTTTTTGAAGATGTTTCAAGACATAAATTATTTTTTTTGGCAAATTCATGGATTTGTTTTATAGAACTTTTACCAATTGATCTTTTTGGATTATTTACCACTCTTTCAAAAGCTAAATCATCTTTATTTTGATGAATTAGTCTTAGATAACTAATGCAATCTTTAATTTCAGCTCTGTCATAAAATTTTGTTCCACCAATTATTCGGTACGGCAAACCTATTTTAAGAAATCTTTCTTCAAATTCTCTAGTTTGAAATGTTGCTCTTACTAATATGGTTATATTATTTAATGAATATTCATTTTTTAATTTTTTTTCAATTTCGTCGCTTAATCCTATAGCTTCATCTTTTCCATTTTTAAAACAATTTAACTTGACCATTTCACCATCATTTAAATTTGTTTTAAGTGTTTTACCAACTCGGTTTTGGTTATTTGCTATTAGATTAGATGCAACAGAAAGAATGTTTTGTGAAGATCTATAATTTTCTTCAAGTCTAAAAATTTTAGTATTTTTATAAATTTTGTCAAAATCTAAAAAATTTTTTATTTCAGCACCTCTCCAGCTATAAATTGATTGGTCGTCATCACCAACACAACAAATATTCTTATGTTTTTTTGCTAATAAATTTAACCACTTACTCTGAATAAAATTGGTGTCTTGATACTCGTCTACCAAAATATATTTAAAATTATTTGAATAAATTTCTCCAATATCTAAATTTTTTTCTAAAATGTTTACACAATGCAAAATTAAATCACCAAAATCACATGCATTTAGGTCTATTAATTTTTGTTGGTAAATTTTATATATTGGTGAAATTATTTTTTCGTAAATATCTTTTTTGTTAATTTTTACATTATCTGGATAATAACCTTTATTTTTCCATCTATCTATTACTGTCAAAATTGCTTTTGGAGCTATTTTTTTAATATCTATATTTTCAGATTTGCAGATATTTTTAACTAATCTAATTTGATCGTCCGTATCGAGAATTGTAAAATTTGAATTAAGTCCAACTGCTGTTGCATGTCTTCTCAAGAGTTTTGCGCAAATTGAATGAAAAGTTCCTAGCCAAGAAAGTCCGGTGGCATCGGTTTTAAGAATTTTACTTACTCTATTCTGCATTTCTTTTGCAGCTTTGTTTGTGAAAGTTACAGATAAGATCTGATTAGGAAATGCTTTTTTTTCTTTAATTATATGAGCGATTCTAGCAGTTAATACTTTCGTTTTTCCTGATCCTGCCCCTGCCACAATTAAAATTGGCCCATTAGTATGAATAACAGCCTTTTTTTGTTCAGAATTAAGATTTTTTAAATATTCAAAGTTTATCATTTACAAATAATCATTATAAATCAAATTAAAATTTCATGAAAAAAAATAATTTTAATTTTAGATACAATCATAAAATAGCTATTTTTAGCATATCAACTGTATTTTTTTTATATCTTTTATATCTATCAATACCAAGTTTATATGATTCAGGAAGAGTCCAAAAAGTCTTTAATGATAAGTTTTTAACAGATTTTAATTTAAATATTAGTTTATCAACAGATATTTCTTATAGAATTCTTCCTCAGCCTCATTTTTTAATAAAAGATGCAAAATTATTTTATAAAAAAAAAAATTTGCTTAATGAAATTGGTCATATCAAAGAATTAAAAATCTACGTAAGCAAAAAAAATTTTTTTAAAGAAAAAAATGTTGAAATTTTAAAAGTTGAATTTAATAAAAGCAATTTTTTTTTAATGAAAAATGATTTTATTTTTTTCAAAAAATATTTAAATAAAAAATTTTCTGAAAAAAAACTAATAATTAAAAAAAGCAAATTTTTTTTAAATGATGATAATAAAAATATTATTTTTATATATACAATTAATAAATCAAAATTAAATTTTAACTTAGAGGATGATACTAATTTTTTAAGCACTATAGGTGAAATTTATAAAATTCCTGTAGAATTAAATTGGAGTAAAAACTTTACAACTAAAAAGAAAATTACAGAAATAAATACAAAAAAAATTTTTATTGACTCATTGAATGAAGGTAATTTTATTAAAGGAAAATATGAATATGAAAATATTTTAAATCTTTTCTCTAGTAGACTTAAAACTAAATATGAAATTTCTGACGAGATGTTAGTTTTTGAATCTAAAACGTCGTTGATTAAGAGCACTCCAATTAAATATAAAGGGATTGTAAATTTTAAGCCTTTTAATTTTAAAATAAATATTGATTCAAAAAAATTAGATTTTTCATATTTTTGGAAAAATCTTTATTTAGTAAATGAGTTAATCTCTACAGAACTTTTGCTTAATCAAAATTTGTATGGAAATATATTTATTTCCAGTGAAAAAATTATAAAAAATAAAAATTTTAACAAGATTGCACTAAATATTAATTTTAAAGAAAGCGAAATTAATTTTGATAATACAAGATTGTTTAGTGATAAACTTGGTGAAATAGAGGTTCATGACAGCATACTGCAATCTATTGAAGGATTTGCGATATTATCAGCAAAATTAAAATTAAAAATAAAAGAACAAGATTTATTTCATAAAAATTTTTTGATACCTAAAAAAAATCGAAAAGAAATTAAAAATTTAATTTTTGATATCAGTTTTCAATTAGATGATGGTTTAATAATTGTTAATGGCGTTTTCTTTGAAGATAATAATAAAATTAAAAATTTTGATGCAATTGATCAAATTGTTGAAAACAATAAACAAATTAAATATGATTATTATAACTCAATTTTATTTAGAAAATTTATAAAAGAAATTATTATAGCCTATTCTCAAGTAGGATAGGTCATTTTTTTTGGATCAACTATTTTATCGTATTCTTTTTCATTAATTAAACCAGATTTTATAGCTTCAGTTTTTAAGGTGCTTTTATTTTTTAAAGCACGTTTAGCTATTTTAGCTGCATTATCATATCCAATTTTTGGCGTTAAAGCTGTAACTAACATTAAAGAATTGTCTAATAATTCTTTAATTCTTTTTTTGTCAGCTTTTAGACCAGAAATACAATACTTTGCAAAACTCTTAGCAGAGTCAGACATGATATGAATTGATTGTAAAATATTATGAATAATTAATGGTTTAAAAACATTTAATTCAAAATGGCCATGCGATCCTGCCATTGTTATTCCATTATGATTTCCAATTACTTTTACACATACCATAGTTACAGCTTCACATTGAGTTGGATTTACTTTGCCCGGCATTATTGATGAACCAGGTTCATTTTCTGGCAAAATTAATTCTCCATAGCCCGCTCTAGGACCAGATCCTAGGAATCTAATATCATTTGCAATTTTCATTAGACAGACTGAAGTTGTATTCATTGTTCCAGAAAAATTAACTATGGCATCGTGAGCCGCTAAGGATGCAAATTTATTTGGAGATGGCTTAAAAGGAAGTTTTGTAATTTTTTTAATTTCCGCCACTACTTTTTTGTCAAAACCTTTTTTTGTATTTAGACCAGTTCCTACGGCTGTACCTCCTTGGGCTAAAAAATATATTTCTCCTAAAGCTACTTTGATTCTTTCTATGCATTTTGTTAATTGATAGTGGTAACCAGAAAATTCTTGTCCCAAAGTTAAAGGAGTCGCATCTTGTAAATGAGTTCTACCAACTTTTACAATTTTATTAAATTCCTTTGCTTTTTTTTTTAATTGCGAATTAAGTAAAGTAAGATTTGGTATTAATTTTCCAGTAGCTCTTATTGCTATTGCCATATGCATAGCAGTTGGAAAAACATCATTTGTAGATTGTGATTTATTTACATGATCATTTGGATGTACTGGTTTTTTTGTTCCTTTTTTTCCACCCAAAATTTCTATTGCCCTATTTGAAATCACTTCATTTACATTCATATTAGTTTGAGTGCCAGAACCTGTTTGCCAGACTTTTAGAGGAAAATTATCTTTAAGCTTTCCAGAAATAATCTCATTTGAAGCTTTAATTATTGCTCTACTTATTCTTTTATCTAGGTCACCATTTTTTGCATTTACTATAGCTGCAGATTTTTTAATTATTGCTATCGATTTAATTACAATTGGTCTTACTAAAAAATCTCCAATATCAAAGTATTTGCTTGATCTTTGAGTAGAGGCACCCCAATACTTATCCACAGGTACATTTATAGATCCTATACTGTCATATTCTTTTCTTGTTTTCATAATTTAAATTTTGGATGTAATGCTATATTTCTTATACATTGAAGCTAAGCAAAAATCAAATAGGAGTATTATGACAAATTTTGAAAAAGTAGGATTGTTCATGAAAACGTTTGGTCAAGAAGTAAAAAAAATACCAAGTTTAAGTTCTGAAAAAATTAACAAATTAAGAACCAGTTTAATTAATGAGGAATTAGAGGAGTTTAAAGAGGCAATAAGAAATAATGATTTAAAAGAAGTGGCAGATGCTTTAACAGATATTTTGTATGT
Source organism: Candidatus Pelagibacter sp. (assembly GCA_045567135.1). Classification (GTDB taxonomy): domain Bacteria; phylum Pseudomonadota; class Alphaproteobacteria; order Pelagibacterales; family Pelagibacteraceae; genus Pelagibacter. Next base: position 9,082 of record JBJLDM010000033.1, on the reverse strand, counting down.
TACTTATGGAGCTGGGCATGCTTTTGGAATAAATCTAGATAAATGTTTTGATGAAGTTCAAAGATCAAATATGAGTAAATTAGGTGAAGATGGAAAACCAATCTATAATGAATTAGGAAAAGTAATGAAGGGACCAAAATATTTTAAGCCAGATTTAAATAAATTTTTAAAATAGTAATGTATTATTTTTTAAAAAAATTTTTTTTAATAAAAAAACATAAATTACATAATATTTTTAAATTAATTAATAAAGATGATATAATTTTTGATATTGGAGCTCATTCAGGAGAAAAATCAAAAAATTTACTTAAAATTTGTTCAAAACTTATTTTAGTTGAACCTCAACCCGAATGCGTAAAAATATTGAAAAAAAAATTTAGTGATGTTTCAAAAGTTGTTATTTTACCGTATGGAATAAGTTCAAAAAAAGAAAAATTAAAACTTAAAATTAATACTTCTAATCCTTTAATTTCTACATTTTCTGATCATTGGGACAAAGGCAGATTTTCAGATTCTAAATGGGATGAAGAAATCAATGTAGATACTACTACATTAGATCAACTGATCAATGACTATGGCCATCCCAAATATATTAAAATAGACGTTGAAGGATTTGAACTTGAAGTTTTAAAAGGTTTAACAAAAAAAACAGGAATTATATCTTTTGAATTTACTTCAGAGTTCTTTGTAGATGCAATTAAATGCTTAGATTACTTGAACCTATTGGGTTATCAAAAATTTAACTATTCTGAAGGTGAGAGAAAGAAATTTAATTTTGATTGGACCTCTAAAGATAAAATTTTAGAAGAAATAGAAAATAAGATTAAAACTAACGATTATTTATGGGGAGATATTTATGCGCAGTAATTTGGTTAAAATTATTTTTTTAAAAAAATTTCTGAAAATTGAAAATAATTTCAATTTTGTTTGATATTTAATTTTCTTTTTGGATTATTTGTAGTATTTAATTAGTTAATGAAACTTAAATACCAAGATTTAGTTATTAAAGATGGAAAGTTTGTTGGCAAATTTGAGGAGATGTACCAAAAGTTTTCTGACCCTTGGAATTTATTAAAAAAAAATAAATTAGATGGGTGGGGGGGTAATTTAAATTATAAAATTATTTATGATTATTGTAACAAATTAAAACAAAAAAAAAAATTAACAACACTAGAGATTGGATGTGGTTTTCCTCAAATTTCTAATGAGTTACTTAAAAATGGATTTAAAGTTTATGGAACAGATATTTCTGAAACCGTTATTAGAAAATCTAAAAAAAAATATCCAAAACTAAAAAATAATTTATTTGTAAGTAATTTTTTAAATTTTTCATTATATGAAAAATTAAATCCAGACATTATAATTTTAAGTGATATTACTTGGTATATACTTCCTGAACTTAAACAATTTATTAAATGGTACAAAGGTTTAAAGAAAGAAGTCTACTTGATACATTCGCTTGCCGTATATGGTAAAAATAAACAAAAATATGGAAAAGAATATTTTTATGATTTAAAAAGTATAAAATCATTTTTTAATCTTAATTATTTGTCTTCAGGTTACATTGAAAATATTGGTGAAGATAAACATACTTTTTTTTTAGGAACCAATAAATAAAATTAAGTATTATTTACTACCCGTTTAATATTGTTCTCAACTACAACTGACATTATCCAACCTCGCTTTTGACAAAGTTGTTTAAATCTATCAATCGTATGTTTGTTAATTGTGTAATTTACTCTTTTCTTATGTTGTTTGATTTTTTCTGATTGTACTGAATAGATTCCGAACAAAATAACGTTCGGAATAGACTGTAGGATTTGATAACCTTTGATCATGACCATTGTTTGCAAAAACTGTCAAAAGGAATTTATCACAGTTTACTTAAAATACTTTTTATATTTTTTGGTATCAAAATTATTTTTTATATATTTAATTTTTTTTACAATTGATCTATAAACCCATCTAAATAATTTATACTTATTTAAGTATCCAAACTTTTCTATAATTTTTTCTGATGCTATTTTTTTTATTGCTGAGTTGTGATATCTAAAGTCTTCGACTATGTTTTTTTCGTTTGGTTTGTTAATTACTTTTTTATTAATATATGTTTTTTCTCTATTTATATGAAAAATAACAAAACTTTCAAAATATTGAATTGAATAAATATAGTCATTTAAAGATGTTTTAAAATTACCCAATTTTGGATATTTAAAATTTAAGTCATCGATAAGTTTTTTCGTAAAATTTATATAACTGTATTTGTTAGGATTTCCAAATTCATTTATATAGCTAGTATGAGTGTCTTCAACCATTAAAATACCATCAGTATTTATATTAGGAACAGATTTAATTGTTGTTATAATCTGCTGTATGTTGGTATGACCGCCATCATCTAACAAAATATCAACTTTACCAATTTTCCTATAGAATTTATCCCAAAATTTCTCATCTGATTGATCACCAATAAAAATTTCAATACCATCCCTCTCAAATTTTTTACACTCTGGATTATAATCAATACCTATTATTCTAGAGTCTGGATGAAAATACTTTTTCCATATTTCTAGAGATCCACCATCTAGTATACCTACTTCGACAAAAGTTATTTTTTTTTTTTTAAATCTCTCAAAAATATGGTCATAGACATCAAAATATTTTTTCCATTTCGTAGACCATTTATCACTTTCAATAAATAAGTCATATGTTTTCATAATTTAAATTCTATTTTTTTTTAATAAATTCCAAGGATCGGAAAACTTTTGGCACATTTCTTCAAATTTACCAACAAACTTTCCATCTTTAATAACTAAATCTTGATTTTTCATAACTTTTAAAAAGGGGCGTTCTGTTGCCAGGTGCCCCAAAACCCCGTTACTTAATTAATAAATTAATTAAGCAGCAAGAGCAAATTTATCATTTGCAATTATAATTTAGCCCGTTTCGGTGGAACAATTCCGAACGAAAGAATAGCCTTTAGACACCCGTCGATCCTAGTTCACCCCCGTAAGTTATAATTGGTGGAGGTGGTGGGTACTGCCCCCACGTCCGTAATGCTTATTACGAAATTCGTTTATCGTCGTAGTTGGAAAACCAACATGTTTAATATAGAACTTAACCCAAAATTTACAATCGTTGTGTTATGTTAGGTTTTATGAATATTTTTAAAGATAATTCAAAAATTTTTATTATTTTTTTATTTTTCTATTTATTATTATTAAATCTCTTTCAATTATCGGAGCAACACTGGACCTCAATGTTAGATCAGGATATCAAGATGATGTATAATTCATTGCTCATATCTTCAGGAATTGAGCAAGAGTATAGAGATCATCCAGCCTATACCACCTTTCTTTTTCTTGGAGGAATTTTTAAATTTTTATCTATTTTTTTTAATAATTTTACAATTCAAGAAATCGTTAAATCAGAGAATATAGATCAAAACTTACAAACATTATTTATTATTGGAAGAATTTTAAATAGTATTTACGTATTTTTAGTAGCTTTCGTTTTGTTTAATATTTTAAAAGAATTAAATATTAAAAAAAATATATCTATTTTTATTATTTTTTTACTTTTTGTTTTTCAGGATACGTACGAATTACTTTTTTTGATTAGATCTGAATTACTATCAATATTGATGATTTTACTATTTTTTTATTTTTTAATAAAATTTATTAAAGAAAAAAAAATAAAATATACATTTATCTCAGGCTTTTTCTTATGTTTAGCGATGTTAGCCAAAATACAAGTAATTTTTTTATTTTTTACTTTCTTGCTGTGTCTACCTTTTTTAATCAATTATTTAAAAGCTTCAAAAAATAAATTAATTTATGGAAAAAATTATTATTTATTAAGTTTTACTTTTTTATCGTTATTTTTATTAAGCAATATTTTTTTTCAAGTAATGCTTGGAATTTTTTTCTTGGCAGAATTAAATGATCCAAGATTTTATTTAACAAACAATATAGATCTCTTTTTTTTATTAATATTTGTCATTTTTTATTCTTTTTTAATAAAGTTTTTATCAAAAAAAAAATTAGTTAATTCTTCTGAAATAATTATTTTAATTTCATCAATTTTAGTTGGATTTGTTCTATGTGTGCTATTTTTACTTTTTTTAGATTTAATTAATTTAATTCCATTTAATAAATTAAATTTTATGAGATTAACAAATCCATTGGAGTATATGACAGGATTTACTAGAAAACTTCAAACTAACTCAAATATTATAATTTCTTTATTTCACTATTTATTAGCTTTTGGAGGTTGGCTGGAGATTCCTTTTAATTTACAAAAAAAAATACCACTCTTATTTTTTATCTTGATCCCAGAATTTTCTTTAGAACCTTACAAGTATTTTTCTTTATAATTTTAGTTTATTTTTCTGTAAAAAAAATAAAAGATAAAAAAATTGATTATTTATCAATCATATTACTTGCTGGAATTTTTTTTCAATATTTAAGTTTTAATATGCGGGAAACACATGGTTATAACATGTATCTTTTTCCATTATATGCAATTATTGCCGCTATTATATTTAATAAACTTAAAAAAAAAATTTTAGTTATTTTTTATTTGTGCATATCAGTTATTTTTATTAGTGAAAATTTGGTGCTATCAAGTGTTCATAAAAATGCTTTTGCAAGAGAACCTAGAGTTTATGATCTTTGTAAAAATGAAAATATAGAAACTATAAGATGGAAAAACTCTGAAAATTACAAAAAAAACTATAATAACTATGCCTTTATTAAGCTTGTTAAAAATCCAAAAGTTTGGCTTTACAAATGGACAAAAAAATTTGTTCCTTCACATAAAGAAAAAAGTGAATTTTTGCAAAGTTATTGTAATCAAATTAAAAATGAAAAAGGCCTTAGATCTCACTCTTATAAGTTGAAACAAGAATAGTAGCTGTGAATTTTTTTTAATTTTGTAAGATTTTAAAAAGTATTTCTGTTATAGAATATAAATTCAAGAATCTTAAAACATGAAATTAACTAAAGAACAGACTCAAGAAATAAAGGATCAGCAATCACAAGAAAATAAAACTAAACGGGTAACAGCTCCAGAGCTTGAAAAAATACTCTATGATGCAATTCCTATATTAGATCACGGTTTTATTAGAGTTGTGGACTATATGGGAGATGACACATCTATTGTTCAGGCTGCACGAGTATCCTATGGAAAAGGTACAAAAAAAGTTTCAACAGATTCTGGCTTAATAAAATATTTAATGAGACATTGGCATAGTACGCCTTTTGAGATGTGCGAGATTAAATATCATATAAAACTTCCAATATTTATTGCAAGGCAGTGGATTAGACATAGAACTGCAAATGTAAACGAATATTCTGCAAGGTATTCTATACTAGATAAAGAATTTTATTTACCCGACTCAGAACACTTAGCAGCGCAATCTCAAATTAATAGACAAGGAAGAGGGGATGTTCTTAAAGGAGAACAAGCAAAAAAAGTTTTAGATTTATTAAAAAATGATGCAGAGCAAACATATAAAAATTATGAAGAAATGTTAAATGAACGATATGACGGCACTGTAATTAATGAAGGTAAAACTGGGTTAGCAAGAGAACTTGCAAGAATGAATTTAACTTTAAATACTTATACCCAGTGGTACTGGAAAACTGATTTACTAAATTTAATGAATTTTTTACGACTAAGAGCAGATCATCATGCACAATATGAAATAAGAGCATATGCTGATGCAATGTTGGATACTGTTAAAAAATGGGTACCTATAACATATGAAGCATTTATGGATTATAGAGTGGGAGGTACTGAAATTTCATCGAAAGGAAAAATTGTTATCCAAAAAATGATAAGTGGTGAAAAAATATCAATTGAAGAGTCAGGACTTTCAAAAAGAGAATGGAATGAGTTAATGAGCGCTTTTGGATTAAAAGAAAAAATTGTAGGGTAAATTAATGCAAAAAAATATAAAATTACCTTCTAATCGTAATTTTGGGATAGTTTTTTTTATAGTTTTTCTAATTATTGCATTATGGCCATTGTTAAAACAAAGTGAGATAAGAATTTGGTCTTTAATAATATCTTTTATTTTTTTTGTATTAGGATTAATTAATTCCAAGTTACTTACACCTTTAAATAAACTTTGGTTTAAATTTGGAATATTATTAGGAAATATAATTGCTCCGATTGTAATGGGTATTGTTTTCTTTTTAGTAGTTACTCCCACAGGATTAATTATGCAATTTTTTAGAAAAGATATTTTGAAATTAAAAAAAAATAGTAGTAATTCGTATTGGATAAATAAAGATAATACTAACAGCAGCATGAGGAACCAGTTTTAACATGAGCTTTTTAGTAGAATTTTGGAATTTCTTAAAAGCTAGAAAAAAATTTTGGCTGTTACCTATTATATTAGTTTTAGCATTATTTGGCGGCTTAATTATACTGAGTCAAGGATCAGCTGTGGCACCATTTATTTATACAATATTTTAAAACCGTGGTTTCTATACTTGGAATTTCTGCTTTCTACCACGACAGTGCAGCAGCAATTATAGTTGATGGTAAAATTATAGCTGCGGCACAAGAAGAAAGATTTACAAGAAAAAAACATGACTCAAATTATCCATATAATGCAGTCGAATTTGTTTTAAAATATGCAAAATTAAAAATATCAGAAATTGATCATATTGTTTTTTATGAAAAACCATTTTTAAAATTTGAAAGACTGCTAGAGACATATGTTGCTTTCGCTCCCAAGGGTTTTATTCAATTTACCAAATCAATGCCATCTTGGCTGAGAGAAAAACTTTTTCAAAAAAATTTATTAATGAGTTTTTTAAAAAAACATGACATAAATTTTAAAAATGAAAAAAAAATATTTTTTTCAGAACATCACTTAAGTCATGCTGCTAGCGCTTATTTCCCATCCCCATTTAATGAAGCAATTGTTTTAACCGCAGACGGAGTAGGGGAATGGGCAACTACAACTGTAGCTATCGGTAAGGGTAAAGACTTATCTATAAAAAAAGAGATACACTTTCCTCATTCTTTAGGTCTACTATATTCTGCATTTACTTATTATACGGGTTTTAAAGTTAATAGTGGCGAATACAAATTGATGGGACTAGCTCCTTATGGCGAACCTAAATATGCTAGTTTAATTAAAGATAATTTAATCGATATTAAAAAAGATGGATCATTTAAACTTGCTCAGGATTACTTTGATTATGCAGTTGGATTAAAAATGACAAGTTCAAAGTTTCATAAGTTATTTGGACAAGAGCCAAGAAATAGTAGCAAAGATAAAATAACACAATTTCATATGGACATTGCTGCATCAATTCAAAAAGTAACCGAAGAAGTAATGTTAGCTTTGGCCCAGTCTTTAAAAAATGAATATAAAATTAATAATCTTTGTTTAGCGGGAGGAGTAGCTTTAAACTGTGTTGCTAATGGTAAAATACTTGAAAAAAAAATATTTGATAAAATTTGGATACAGCCAGCAGCAGGAGATGCAGGTGGTTCATTGGGCGCAGCATTAGCTTTATGGTATTTAGAATTAAAACAAGATAGGCAAACAGCACAAAAAGATCAGATGCAAGGATCATACTTAGGTCCATGTTATTCTCAAAAAGAAATTGAAGAAGAATTAAACAAATTGAATGCAAAATATTCTCTTATGAATGATCAAGAAGTAATTGAAAATACATCTGAAAGTTTAAAAAATGGAGAGGCAATAGGATGGTTTCAAGGAAGAATGGAATTTGGCCCAAGAGCTTTAGGTGGTAGATCGATCTTAGGAGATCCAAGATCATCTACTATGCAAAAAAATTTAAATTTAAAAGTTAAGTATAGAGAAAGTTTTAGACCATTTGCTCCATCAATACTAAGAGAAGATGTTAATAAATGGTTTAAGATAAATGAAGAAAGTCCTTATATGCTTTTAGTAGCTGAAGTTTTAGATGATAAAAAAATTAAAATGACTGAAGATGAAAAAAAATTATTTGGTATAGAGAAACTTAACATTAAAAGATCAGATATACCTGCGGTGACTCATGTAGATTATTCGGCAAGAATACAAACAGTACACCAAGATACAAATCCAAAATATTACTCATTATTAGAAAAATTTAAGAAAAAAACAAATTGTCCAATATTAATAAATACTTCATTTAATGTTAGGGGAGAACCAATAGTTAATACTCCTACTGATGCCTTCAATTGTTTTATGGGAACAGAGTTAGATAAATTAGTTATAGGAAATTGTTTTTTAGATAAAAAAAAACAAGATCCTAAATTAAGAAAAGATTATAAAAATCAATTTGAGCTAGATTAAATGAAAAATGTATATTTATTAATACTGATTTCAGTAATATTCATTGGTTTTGTTAATTATTATTTATATCTTTTTAGTAAAAAAAAAGGAATTTCTAGCAGGTTTAAAAATTTATTAGTCTACTTTTTATCATCATTACTAATATTTGTTTTTTTAGATTTTTATGTTTTTAAACTTTTTGGACATGGTTTTCCATCTAGTATCAGTGAAGAAAAATTTCAAAGATCTCCGTCACCCTACGATTCATTTTCTGGAAAGCCTTTTTATAAAGATCACAATTCTTTAGGTTTTAGAGGAATTGAATTTAAAAATAATGATAATAATACTCTCCAAATAGCTTTTTTTGGTGGATCAACTGGTTATAATGGAGAACCTCCAATAATAAATCTTATTGAAAAAAAGTTAAATAAAAAAAATATAAAAAACAAAACGTTTAACTTTTCATCAGTTTCATCTAATCATAATCAACATGTTCATCGGTTAGTAAAGTATTCTGATTTAAATTTTGATATTATAATATTTTATGGTGGATTTAATGAAACATTGCAAACTTATTTGTATGATCCTAGGCCAGGCTATCCTTTTAATTTTTGGATTAGAAATGAATTAAATAAATTAAAATATTTATTATTAAAATATTCAGCAATTTATGCCGAATATGAAAAGCAAACTGGAAATGTATCTAATATTAAAAAAATAAAAAAAGATTTAAACTTTAAAAGTGATAAATGGCTGAATGATTTAATCAATAATTACTAT
>JBJLDM010000032.1:0-28749 GCA_045567135.1 Candidatus Pelagibacter sp. | reverse complement strand
TTGATGCTGAAAAAGTTGGAAAAATAATAATTGAAAGTTTTTTAAAAAAAGAATTTGATGTATGTACGATTTTTTATAATAAATTTAAAAATGTGATTACTCAAATACCTCAAGAACAACAAATAATTCCTTTAAAATCATCTGAGTCAGAAGGTTCATCTTCAGAAGATAATTACGAATTTGAACCAGAGGAAGATGAAATATTAAGTAATTTATTACCAAAAAATATTTCGACTCAAATTTTTAAAGCGATGTTAGAGAATTCAGCTAGTGAACAAGGTTCAAGAATGAGCGCAATGGACAATGCAACTAGAAATGCTGGTGATATGGTTGAAAAACTTACTATTCAGTATAATAGAAGTCGACAAGCAGCAATTACTAAAGAATTAATTGAAATTATATCAGGAGCGGAAAGTTTATAATTATGAAAAAAGGAAAAATTACACAAATTATTGGAGCTGTAGTAGACATAAAATTTGATGGTGAGCTACCAGAAATTTTAACAGCATTAGAATGTAGAAATGGTGAAAATAGATTAGTTTTAGAAGTTGCTCAGCATTTAGGAGAGACCAGCGTTAGAACAATTGCTATGGATGCTACAGAGGGATTAAAAAGAGGAGATGAGGTAACTGATACAGGGGCGCCTATAAAGGTTCCAGTTGGTCCAGAAACATTAGGAAGAATTATAAATGTGATTGGTGAGCCTATTGATGAAAAAGGTGAAGTTAAAACAAAAGAAAGTTGGCCTATCCATAGAGCAGCACCAGAATTTAATGATCAATCAACTGAAACAGAAATTTTGGTAACAGGAATAAAAGTAGTAGATTTATTAGCTCCTTATGCGAAGGGTGGTAAAATAGGTTTGTTTGGTGGTGCTGGAGTAGGTAAGACAGTATTAATTATGGAATTAATTAATAACGTTGCAAAAGCACACGGAGGATTTTCAGTTTTTGCAGGAGTAGGAGAAAGAACTAGAGAAGGTAATGACCTATACCATGAAATGATCGAGTCAGGTGTTATTAAACCAGACGGCGAGGGTTCTAAAGCTGCATTAGTTTATGGTCAAATGAACGAACCACCAGGTGCAAGAGCCAGAGTAGCACTATCGGGTTTAACAGTTGCTGAATATTTTAGAGACCAGGAAGGTCAAGATGTACTGTTTTTCGTAGATAATATATTTAGATTTACGCAAGCAGGATCTGAAGTTTCTGCTTTACTTGGAAGGATTCCTTCAGCAGTTGGATACCAGCCGACATTAGCAACTGACATGGGAAATCTTCAAGAAAGAATTACCACAACAAACAAAGGTTCAATTACATCTGTACAGGCAATATATGTTCCTGCAGATGACTTAACTGATCCTGCGCCAGCAACTTCATTTGCGCATTTAGATGCTACTACTGTGTTATCTAGACAAATTGCAGAACTTGGAATTTATCCAGCTGTCGACCCATTAGACTCAACTTCAAGAATATTAGATCCAAGAATTGTTGGTGACGAACATTATAGAGTTGCTAGAGAAGTTCAAAAAATTTTACAAACTTATAAATCTTTACAGGACATTATAGCAATTTTAGGAATGGATGAATTATCTGAAGAAGATAAGCTAACAGTTGCAAGAGCAAGAAAAATCCAAAGATTTTTATCACAACCCTTTTTTGTAGCTGAAGTTTTTACTGGCTCACCAGGAAAATTAGTTGATCTTGAGGCTACAATTAAAGGATTTGATGCAATATGCAAAGGTGAATACGATCATTTACCTGAAGCTGCATTTTATATGGTTGGTACTATTGAAGAGGCAATAGAAAAAGCAGAAAAAATGTCGAAAGATGCCGCTTAATGAGTGGAGAGTTTAAAGTTGAAATAGTAAATCCTGAAAAATCTTTTCTATCAAAAGAAGATATAATTGAGGTAGTGATACCAGCTTTTGAGGGGGAAATGGGAATTTTAAAAGATCATATTTCTATAATATCTTTTTTAAAACCAGGAATTATAAAAATTTTTTCAAAAAGTAGAGAAGAAAAATTTTATGTTGAAGATGGTATTGTAGAATTTAAAGATAACTCTTTATCAATATTAACAAGTTCTATATTTAGTCTAGATAAAATAGATAAAAATTACATAAATGAATCTATTCAAAATGCTGAAAAAGAATTGTCAAATGAAAACATTGAAGATCAAAGAAGATTTTTAATATCACAAAAAATTGATGTATTAAAATCAATAAATTTTAATTAGGTATAACTTTTTTTACTTCAAGTATTAATTGTTCATAAACTTTTAGTTTAAAATCAACAACAGTATCAGTTATTGTTTCCAAATCAGCCCATCGCCAGTCAAGAAATTCTGGTTTTTTTGTATTAATATTTATTTCACTATCTTTTCCAACGAATTTCATTATAAACCATTTTTGTTTTTGACCTTTATATCTACCTTTCCAAATTATACCCAATAAATTATTTGGTAGATTATAAGAAATAAAACCGTCTATTTCTTTAACTAAAGATATACTTTTAATATTTGTTTCTTCTTTTAATTCTCTTAATGCGGCTTTATAATAATCTTCACCATTTTCCACACCACCTTGTGGCATTTGCCAGTAATTTTTTGGGTTATCAATTCTTCGAGCTACAAAAACTTTATTTTTAGAATTTAGAATAATAATACCAACCCCATTTCTTAAAGGTAGCTTTTCAAAATTTTCTTTCATTGTTAGCCATTTAGTAGCTTAATTGCAAAATTAAGTTGGTTATCTTTTTCTGTATTTATTCGAAATTCATCATCACTTTCAGCAATTTCTATATCTGGTGTAATTCCGACTTCCGAAATTGATTTTCCCGAAGGTAGATAGTATTTTGAAATTGTTAGTCTTATAGCACCATTATTTTTTAAATGAATTATTGACTGTACAGATCCTTTACCATAGGTATTTTCTCCTAACAGAATAGCTCTTTTGTTGTCTTTAAGTGCTCCAGCCACTATTTCAGAAGCAGATGCTGATCCGTAATTTATTAATACTATTAGGACTTTGCCATTAATAATATCTCCTTTATTTGCAAACCATCTTCTATTCTCTGACTCTTTTCTTGATTTAGTAGATACTATTTCTCCATTTGTTAAAAAGAAATCTGAAATTTTAATTGCTTGTGATAATAGTCCTCCAGGATTATTTCTTAGATCTAAAATATATCCTTTAATTTTTTTATCTTTAGTAAATTCATTTATTTTTTTCTTAATTTGAGAACTACTGTTTTCATTAAAAGCTGTTAGTCTTATATATCCAATATTATCATTAATTTTTTTTGACTTAACGGATTGTATTTTTATAATTTCTCTAGTTATTTTAAAAACTATTGCTTTTTTGACTCCTTTTCTTCTAACAGTTATTTCTATATCTGAACCAACTGGACCTCTCATAAGATCAACAGCCTCTGTTAAAGTTTTTCCTTGAACTTGATGTTCATTGATTTTTACAATGTAATCTCCAGCCTTAACACCAACTTCATCTGCAGGAGATCCATCTATGGGGGAAATTACCTTTACTACGCCAGCTTCCATGCTAACTTCAATACCGAGTCCTCCAAATTCTCCACTAGTCTCAGTTTGCATATTTTCAAAAGATTCTGGAGACATATAAGCAGAATATGGGTCTAATGATTGTAATACACCATTAATTGCAGCATCCATAACTTCGCTTTGATTAATATCTTCAACATACTCCTTATTAATTTTGTCTAATACTTCACCAAACAAATCAATTTTTTTATAAATATCATCATCGTTTGCAGCGTATACATATTTAGAAATACTTAACGATAAAAGAATTATTAAAAAAGTTGAGTATATATTTTTCATATCAAAATTTTTTCCTTAGGGATCAATTCTGACCACATTTTTTCTAGCTCGTAAAACTTTCTTTTTTCAGGATTGAAAATATGAACAATAATGTCTATACCATCTATTAATTTCCAATCACTACTATTGGTACCTTCAATTTTACAATTTTTTATACCATTTAATTTTATTTTTTCTAGAACTTGTTCAGATAATGCTTGAATATGCCTAGATGATGTTCCACTAGCAACTATCATATAATCAGCAATTGAACTCTTGCACGTCAAATCAATACTAACAATATCTAAAGCCTTGTTGGAGTCTAGAGTATTTAGGATTATTGTTTTTAGATTAGAAATTTTATCCATTAGTAAATTTTAGATTATCAAATTTTCCTTAATTGAGAAGATGAAATATTAACTTTTTTAAAGTTAATAAATTGCAACCTTTTTTTATTTAATTTTTTAAAAGAAATAGATTTTAAAGATTTAGACTTATAATTTAATCTATTAAATACTAAGATTTTAGAAATTTCAGCAATTTTATTCCATTTCTTCCATTTGTGGAAATTAATTAAATTGTCAGCTCCCATTATAAAAAAAAATTCAGTTTTTTTATAACGATTTTTTAAAAATTTCATTAAATCAATAGTTTTGTTCGATTTGATTTTATCTTCAAAAAAATAAATTTTTATAAATTTATTATTAACATTTATTTTTTTTGCATGATTAATTCTTTTTTTTAGGCTAAAAAAACTTTTTTTTTTAAAAGGATTTTTTTTTGTGATTACCCAAAAAATTTTATTTAAACGAAACTTTTTTTTAGCTTCTTTAGAAACTTTTATATGACCTATATGGGCAGGGTCAAAAGTTCCTCCCAATATTCCAATTTTATTTTTTTTTATTTTTTTCAATTTATTTTCTTATTTGACCCATTCCCAATATTTTATATTTATATGATACAAGTTGATTTAATCCTACAGGACCTCTTGGTGGCATTTTATTGGTAGAAATTCCTACCTCTCCACCAAATCCAAGTTCTCCTCCATCTGCAAACTGTGTTGATGCATTATGAATTGCTATAGAGCTTTTCACATTATTTAGAAATATTTTTGCATTATTTTTATTTTTAGTAATTATTGCATCTGTATGCATGGTCCCATACTTATTAATATGATCTATAGCTTCCTCAATATTTTTAACTGTTTTTATAGATACTTTTGCTGAAAGATATTCTGTCGACCAATCTTTTTTAGCAGCTAATTTTGATTTTCCTTTATATGTTTTTCTTATTTTTTTATCTGTGAAAACTTGACAGTTATTAATTTCTAAAGATTTTATTATTGGTTTAGCAAATTTTTTAATAATTTTTTTATGTAATAAAATTGTTTCTGTTGCCCCACATATAGCTGTGTTACGTAATTTTGCATTTATTAAGACTTTCACAGCCATATTTAAATTTGCATCTTTATCAACATAAGTATGACAAATTCCTTCCAAATGTCCTATAACGGGTACCTTTGAAAGTTTTTGTACTTTTTTGACTAAATTTTTTCCACCTCTAGGTATAATTATATCGATATAATTTTTCATTTCAGAAAGCATAAAATCAACAGCTTTTCTGTTTTTTGTATCAATAAATTGTACATAATTTTCATCTACTTTATTTTTTTTAAGAGATTTTCTGAACAAGTTTACTAAAATTTTATTTGTAAAATAGGCTTCTGACCCACCTCGTAAAATAACACAATTACCAGATTTAAAACAAAGGCTTGATACATCAGAGGTAACATTAGGTCTACTTTCATAAATAACTCCAATTATGCCAATTGGTATTGTAACTTTTTCTATTTTTAGACCATTAGGTCTCATCCATTTACTTAAAGAAATATTTGTTGGATCTTTAAATTTTAAAATAGTTTTTATTGAAATTATCATTTGATCAATTTTTTTTGAATCAAGCATTAATCTACTAATTAAATTTTCTTTTATTTTTTTTTTGGTAGCATTTTTAATGTCCTTTTTATTTTGAAGTATAATTAATTTTCTTTTTTTATTAATTAGAGAAGCAAAATTATTCAATACTTTGTTTTTAGTTCTTGTATTGACTTTATTTAAAAAGGCTTTTTTAGATTTTTTTCCTAATAAATTTAAATATTGTTTCATTAAACCTCAACCATATCATCTTTATGAACAACTTCTGATTTTGTTATATATCCAAGTAATTCTCCAATTTTATTTGAATGCTGCCCTTTGATCTTTGAAATTTCATCGGCTGTAAAGGAACTCAACCCTCTTGCATATTCTCTCATATTTTTATCTAATATTTTTATATGGTCTCCTTTATTAAATTTTCCATTAACTTTTTTTATTCCTGCGGCTAATAAACTTTTACCTTGTTTAAGCGCTCCTATGGCTCCATCATCAATAATTAGCTCACCTTTTGGGGAAATAGAACTAATAATCCATTTTTTTCTGGCATCCAGTTTTGAAATTTTAGTTAAAAACCAAGTACAATTATTTTTTTTTAATATTTGTTTTATAGGCCTTAAAGATAAACCGTTAGCTATAGCCATTTTACACCCTGACAGCTGGCAAACTTTTGCAGCATCTATTTTAGTTTTCATGCCACCTGTGCCATGCACACTAATACTTTTACTCGCAACTTTTTCAATCTCATTATCAATATTTTTAATTTCTTTTATTAATAATGCATCTTTATAGATTTTAGGATTTTTTGTATAAAGTCCATCAACATCAGAGAGTAATATAAGACAATCTGCACCAGAAATTTGAGCAACTCTTGATGCCAGTCGATCATTATCACCATATTTTATTTCAGAAGTCGCGATGCTATCATTTTCATTTACTATTGGAACAAAGTCTAAATCAAATAAGTTGTTGATTGTTCTTTTTGCATTAATTGCTCTTCTTCTTTGCTCGGTATCTTCTAAAGTAAGTAATATTTGTGAAAGATTTATTTTTTTACTATTAAAAGTTTTTTTAAATAAATTCATCAATTCTATTTGACCCACGGATGCTACAGCTTGACTTTTATCTAGTTTCAGATTTTTTTTATTTAGATTTAACTTTTTACATCCAAGCGCAATTGCACCAGAACTCACAATAATTATTTTTTTGTTTTGATTAATAAGATCTTTAATATCTTTAGCGAATTCAAATAGCCATTTTTGTCTTACTTTCATTTTGCTATCAATTAAAAGTGAAGATCCAATTTTTATAACTATAATTTTAGAGTTTTTAAGATACATAATTAATTAATTTTGATTTTATTTTTGAAACAGAAGATTTGTTTAAAGTGGATAGAGTTAAAACCTTTTTTTTTATTTTATTTTCAAATTTTTTAATTTTTTCATTTAATATTTTTTTATCAATTAAGTCGATTTTATTAAACACTATAAGTTCATTTTTTTTAACTAATTCTTTACTATAATTTTTTAGTTCGTTTCTTATTTGCTTGTATATATTTATTAAATTATCTTCATTTACATCTATTAAATGCAATAAAGTTTTACACCTTTCTATATGTTTTAAAAATTTAATTCCAAGGCCACTTCCAGAATGAGCTCCTTCAATTAACCCCGGTATATCTGCTAAAGTAATTTCTTTATCGTCATACAAAGCCACTCCTAAATTTGGATTTAAAGTTGTAAACTTATAATTTGCAATTTTAGGCGTCGCGCTTGTTATTGATGCCAACAAACTTGATTTTCCTGCATTTGGCTGACCTATAATTCCAATGTCTGCGATTGTTTTTAATTGTAACCAAATCCAAAAATCTTCTCCCTTTATTCCTTTTGTGAATTTTTTGGGCGCTCTATTTGTTGAAGATTTAAATCTTGTATTTCCAAAACCACCTTTTCCTCCAGTTGCGGCGACAAATTCTTCTTTTTCTTCTTTAAAATCAAAAATTAATGTTTTGTTATCTTCTTCAAAAACTTGTGTACCGATTGGAACTTTTAAATATAAATTTTCTCCACCTCTTCCAGTTTTATTTTTACCCTTACCGTCATCACCTTTTTTAGCTTTAAAATGTTGTTGATATCTATAATCTATTAAAGTATTTAAATTTCTTTCTGATCTAAGAATTATTGAACCACCTTTTCCACCATCTCCTCCATCAGGACCTCCAAATTCAATAAACTTTTCTCTTCGAAAACTTGGAGAACCAGAACCACCATCACCAGCTTTAATAAATATTTTTACTTGATCTAAGAATTTCATAATACAACAGTTTTTTTTATATGTTGTATATATTAATTGGGTTTTACAGAAACAAATGTTCTATCAGACTTAGTTTTTTTAAACTCAACAGTCCCTTCAATTTTTGAAAAAATTGAGTGATCCTTACCCATTCCAACATGCTCGCCAGGAAAGATTTTTGTTCCTCTTTGTCTTACTATTATATTTCCAGGTATTACTTTTTGACCACCGTATCTTTTTACACCAAGTCTTCGGCCAGCGCTGTCTCTTCCGTTTCTCGATGATCCACCTGCTTTTTTTGTTGCCATAACTTACCTAGTTTATTTAGATTTTAATTCCTCTTTTTTTTCAACTGCTTTTGTTATCTTCGGAGTCTTTGAAGACTCTGATAATATTTTTCCGTCTTTTGAGAATATTTTATTAATTTTTATTAATGAAAATTCCTGTCTATGTCCATTTTTTCTTCTAGAATTTTTTCTTCTCCTTTTTTTAAAAATTAAAACTGTTCTATTTTTTCCATTTTTAACTAAATTTGCTTCAACTTTTGCACCATCAATTTTTGGAGCACCTATTTCAGCTGTTTTGTCATCGCCGTAAGCCAAAATTTCTTTAAATTCAATTTTTGAATTAGCTTTTAAATTATCTAATTTTTCAATTTTCAGTATTTCCCCAGCTTTAACTTTATACTGTTTTCCACCCGTTTGTATTACTGCAAATGACATTGTAAATCCTTATTTTTTATAAGCTGAAATATAGTTCTAGTCTTATTTTAGTCAAGTTGAATAAGTTAGAAATTATCCTTTAAATCTCTTAATTTTGAAAAGTCTTTTAAATTTTTGGCTCTTAAAAAAATGTTGTAGGTTAATTCTTCTCTTAGAGTAGATGGTATTGTAGGTAAATTTTTTTCTAATTTATGTTTAATTTCAAGAATTTTTTTTTTTAGATTTTTATTATTTTTACCATACTTGGAACAAAATAATGAATTTTGAAGAGTGTATTCATGCCCACAATAAATTTTTGTATCAGGTGGTAGTTTTTTTAATTTATTTAATGAGTTATACATCTGTTCATAAGTTCCCTCAAAAATTCTTCCACAACCTAATGAAAAAAGAGTATCTCCAGTAAATGCAATTTTTTCTTTAATAAAATAAAAACAAATATGCCCAGAGGTATGTCCAGGTATATGAATTATTTTTGCTTCAAAATTTTCACTTTTCCAAATTTCATTATTTTCTAATAATATATCTATATTAGGGATTCTTTTTTTGTCATTTTTATAACCAACAATTTTAATTTTATATTTTTTTTTTAAATCATTATTTCCTCCAACATGGTCATAATGATGGTGTGTATTCAATACAAATTTTAGTTTAATATTTTTGTTTTCTAAAAAATTAATTATTGGTTCCGCTTCGCTTGGATCTACAACGCATGCATGATTATATTTTTCATCTATAATTACATATGAGTAATTATCTTTAAGACATTTAATTATTTCTACTTTCATATTATTTTTCTATTAGAAAAATTCCAAGTTCTGAAAAAATATTTTGAAAATTTAAGTTTGAACTATTTATTGTTATCTTTTTTTTATTACAATAATTTTTAAAATCTTTAATTGTGCACATATGAAGATTAGGAGTATTGTACCATTCATTAGGTAAATTATTTGTAACAGGCATAGTGCCTTTGAGCAATAGATGCATCCTAACTTTCCAGTATCCGAAATTTGGGATTGTAACAATTGCTTTTTTGCCAATTCTTAGCAATTCATTTATTACATTTTCTGGATCTAGAAATGCTTGAAGTGTTTGACTCAAAATTACGTAATCAAACGATGATATTGGAAATTGTTTTAAGTCTTTTTCAGCATCTCCTTCAATTACTGTTAGTCCTTTTTCAATACATTTTTGAACATTATTTTTTGATATTTCTAAACCTCTAATATCTTTAGTAATATTTTCATAAATATATTTCATTAATTGACCATCACCACAACCTACGTCTAAAACTTTTGAATCTTTTTTAATTAGCTTAGCTATTATATTAAATTCTTTTTTCATATTTTTTTATCATAAGAAGTATTTAAAAAATTTTTTACAGCATTTAAAAAATCAGGAATATCTAGTAAAAATGAATCATGACCTTTATCTGATGTTATTTCGGCAAAACCTACATCTTTTCCAATAGCATTTAATGCAATTACTATGTCACGATTTTCAGATGTTGGGTATAGCCAATCAGAAGTAAAAGAAATTATAAAGAATTTTGTTTCACTTTTTTCAAATGCTTTTGAAAGGTTGCCATTAAACTGTTTTGTTAGATCGAAATAATCCATCGCTCTTGTTATATATAAATAGCTATTTGCATCAAATCGATCAACAAATACTGACCCTTGATATCTTAAATAGCTCTCGATTTGGAAATCAGCATCAAAACTAAATTTTAGATCATCTCTTTCTTGAAGTTTTCTTCCAAATTTTTCTTGTAAACCTTTTTTAGATAAATATGTAATATGAGCAGCCATTCTTGCAACTGCTAAACCTTTATCAGGTAGCTTTTTATTTTCTTCATAAAATCCATTTGACCAATTGTGATCTGCCATTATTGATTGTCTTCCAAGTTCATTTAAAGCAATATTTTGTGCTGAGTGACTAGCTGTACATGCTATTGGAATAGCAGTTCTTGATTTATTTGGAAAATTAGAAACGAATTGTAGTACTTGCATACCACCCATAGAACCGCCAACTACTGAAAATAATTTGTCAATTTTAAAGAATTCTAATAGATGATATTGAGCATTGACCATGTCGTTAATAGTAATAACCGGAAAATTAGTACCAAATGGTTTACTGTTTTCTGGATTGATATTGGTTGGACCATAAGACCCCATACATCCACCAATTACATTTGCGCAAATTACAAAATATTTTTTTGTGTCCATAGCTTTTCCGGGACCTAAAGCGTAACTCCACCAACCTTCTTTTTTAGTTATAGGATTTATCCCAGAGGCAAATTGATCTCCAGTTAGAGCATGAAATGCTAAAATAGCATTATCTCTTTTTTCGTTGAGTTGACCATATGTTTCATAAGCTAATGGAAAATTAACAATAGTTTTTCCACAATCTAGCTTTAATGGTTTATCAATAATTAAATTTTTTACCTTTTCAGTTTTGTTCATTTTTCTTTCATTTTGAATTGTGAGGTAAAAAAAACTTATTTAGCGGTTTTTTTAAAGCGCTCGCAATTCAGTTAAATCAGCGCTCTTTTTATGTACTAAATCATTTTTAAAATGTCAATTTTAAAAAAAAATCTCGTTAATTTTGCTATTAAAGTTTATTAATTTATTTATAAAGATTAAATAAATACCAAAATGACACAATTAAAATTCAGGAAAATTAACATAGAAAGCTATAGGCCAGGTAAGTCTACATTAGGCAAAATTAAAAACTTAATTAAATTATCAGCAAATGAGTCTGCTTTAGGCGTAAGTTCGAGGGTGAAAAAAATAAACTTAAAAAATTTAAATATCGAAAAATATCCAGATAGTAAATGTAAAGCATTAAGAAATCAAATCGCAAAAAATTTTAGATGTGATTTTAACAAAATTATTTGTGGATCAGGTTCTGATGAAATTATACAAATGATCTGTCAACTATTTCTTAATAAAAATGATGAAGTTATATTGCCAAAATATAGTTTTTTAATGTACAGAATATATGCAAAAATAGTTGGTGCTAAAATAATTTTTTCCAAAGAAAAGAATTTTAAAATTTGTGTCGATGATATTATTGCAAAAACATCAAGTAAAACAAAAATTGTTTTTTTAGCAAATCCAAATAATCCAACTGGAACTTATTTAAATTTTAAAGAATTAAAGAATCTTAGAAAAAAATTAAATAAAAAAATTCTTTTAGTTATAGATGATGCTTATTTTGAATATATGACGCAAAAAGATTATATATCTGGTTTAAAATTGTTTAAAAATAATAATAATGTTTTTATTTTAAGAACTTTTTCCAAAGTATATGGACTAGCATCTTTAAGAGTAGGATGGGGATATGGATCAAAAAAAATAATAGATGAATTATACAAAATTAAACCTCCTTTTAATGTTAATAGAATTGCCCAGTTGTCAGCGATTGAGGCATTGAAAGATTATAAATTTATAAAAAAATCTGTTCGACACAATTTTAATTGGTCAGTAAAGATTAAAAAATTTTTAGAAAATAAAAATATTAAAACTAATCAAATTGCAGCAAATTTTTTTTTATTAGATTTTGATAGCTGTAAAAAATCTGCTAATTATGTGGCGAAAAAATTAGAAAATAAAGGTATAATCTTGAGATCTATGGAGAATTATAAAATGAAAAATAAACTAAGAATGACAATTGGCTCTACTACTCAGAATATAAAATTTATTAAAGAAATAAAAAATATTTTAAGATGATGAATAGAATTTTAATTATAGGTTGTGGCTTAATTGGTTCTTCGGTTTTAAGAGCTGTGAATAAAAAAAAGATAGCTAAAAAAATTTTTATTTTAGAAAAATCAAAAAATAATATTTCTAAAATTAAAAAATTGAATCTTAAATGTCAGATAATTAAAGATTTTAAAAGTGAAATTCCAAAAATGGATATGATAATTTTTTGTACGCATTTAAGTAATTACGAAGATGTTTTAAAAAAAATTAATAAGTTTTTAAATAAAAAAACTATAATTACAGATGTTGGTTCAACAAAAAATTTAATATCGCAAAAAATAAAAAGAAAACTTAAAAAGGGAGTTTTTTGGACGCCAAGTCATCCAATAGCTGGATCTGAAGTAAGTGGACCAGAATTTGGTAATTCTAATTTGTTTAAAAATAAATGGTGTGTGCTCATTAAGGAAAAAAATTCAAATAAAAAACATTTAAAAAAATTAAATAAATTTTGGAAAAAAATTGGATGTAAAATAGTTATGATGAATTCCCAACAACATGACCATATATTTGCAATAACTAGTCATTTGCCTCACTTAATTGCATACAATATTGTAAAAACGGCATTAGATTTTGAAAGAAAAAGAAAATCAAATCTTATAAAATTTAGCGCAGGAGGACTGCGCGATTTTTCACGTATCGCGGCAAGTAATGAGATTATGTGGAGAGATGTATTTTTAAGTAATCAAAAAAATATTATATTAGCAATTAATTTATTTATTAAAAATCTTAATTCTTTTAAAAGAGATATTAGCATTAAAAATAGTAATAAAATAATCAAAAAATTAACGCTTACAAAAAAAGTTAGAAAAAAAATTATTCAATTGAAACAAGATGTAAATTTACCTGATTTTGGAAGAAATTAATTTTTTAATTCTGAATCAAGGTTTTTTAGATATTTTTTAAAGTTTAATGCTCCTTTAATAGAATCTTTATAAATAGGTTTTCTAGCTTGGTTAAAGCTTACAGTTTTAATTATTTTTTTATTTTTATAAAATTCTAAACAGTTTTGTTGCCAATTAAGATCACAAAAATTTATTAATTCCTTTATTTTTTGCTCTGGATTATTAATTAGGTCTTCGTATTTAAGATCAAAAATTTGGTTCTTTAAATTTTTTTTCCAAAAATTAATTAAATCTTGGTAAATTTTATAATAATTTGCAATATCACTGATATCGTTTGAAAAAAACATACCTCCTTCAAATTCATTTTTATAAATTGACCAACTGTTTTCAAATGGATCTCTTGAGCAATGAATAATTATTGAATTTGGAAAAATAGATTTAATAAAACCTATCCATCTAAAGTTAAGTGGAGCTTTATCGATAATGACGTTGGCATTGGACATTTTGTTTAAAAAATTTAAATAATTGTTTTTAAAGTTATTAAATATATTTTCTATATCTTTTTTATCTTCTACTTGCTTAAAAAATTTTTGAAAATAATTTGATAATAACAAAATTTCACCTCCTCCGTAAACTTCTGAATGACTTGAAATTATTTGTTCAACTAGTGAAGTACCAGTTCTAGGCATACCTAAAATAAATATAATTTTTTTTTCATTTTGAATTGAAGAAGTTTTTTGTAAAGTATTGTTTTGGTAAAAATTTTTTATTTTTTGAAAAAGTTTTTTATCATTTTCAATATCGTAATTTAAAAGACTTTTTTTTAATTTGTTTGCTTTTGCAATATAAAAAAAAGATTTTTCATAATCTTTTACGTCTTCATAAACTTTGCCTAGTGCAAAACTTAAATCAATAATATTACTTTTATGCAATTTTTTTTGTTTTATTTTTTTTTCCATTATTTTTATATGATCGTTGCTAGAATTATATTTTTCTAACATTGCAATACCTCGGTCCGCTTTGGTAAAATTTTCGTCGAGTTCTAATGTTTTTCTATAATAAATTTTTGCTTCATTAAATTTACCTATAGATTGTAATAATGAAGCAAGATTATAATTTGTTTCGATTACTTCAGAATTTATTTTTATTGATTTTTTTAATAAATCTTCAGATTTTTCAACATGATTAATTTCTTCATATAAAGCAGCTAAATTATTAAGTGTATTTATATAATTTGGTTTTATTTCTAAAACTTTCAGAAAATATTTTTCTGCAGGATTGTAATCTTTTTTTTTATAATAACTTAAACCTAAATTATTTAAAAAATTAATATTATTTTTGCTTTTTTTTAACGCATTTTCTAAAAGATCAATTGATTTTTCATACTCCCCTTTTCCTTGGTAGCCCAAAGATAACAAATTATAGAATATTTCTTGTTCAGGATGTTTTTTATTTAAATAGGTTGCTTCAAATATTACCTCATCAAAGTTACCAGTACTTAATTTATTAACTAAAATTTTTAACTTTTGTTCAAGATCCATTTTAAATTTTGGTAATTTTTTTTACTTTAAGATTTGCTGTTTTTTCAATAATTTTAATTGTATTTTTAATATTCATTGTTAAAACTTTTTTCCTAGGGCCATAAGCATGGATTAATTTTTTTGAATTAATACACACCGCCACATGCCCTTTCCAGTAAATTATATTCCCTTTTTTTAAATTATTTGAATTTTTTTGTCCTTTTTCAATTTTAATTTGGTCTTTTGTATCTCTTGGAAAATACTTGTTATTATAAAAATAATACATCTGCACTAAAGCAGAGCAATCTATTCCATCAAATGTTTTGCCACCCCACTTATATTTACAATTAATAAACAAATTTAGAATTTTTATAAATTTTTTTTCTTTAAAGTTATTTTTTTTTATATCTTTGGAATATATCCATTTATTTTTTTCAAACATAATAAAATTTTTATATTTTTTTAAAATTTCAATTCTGCTAGCAAATGGCAATTTTTTTTTTTGTTTATATTTATTAGAATTTTTTGGAAAACTAAAAATATTTGTTTTTTGAACACTTATTTTATGTGTTGGCGAAAATTTATTCGAATATTTTATATTTTTAGTATAGCCAACATATTTATCAAAAGCTGTTTTAATTTTTAACCACCTTTTTTTTTTAGATAAAATTTCAAATTTTTCACCATAAATAATTTGAGAGCTAATTTTTGATTTATAAGATGGCCTCTCATATAAATTTATATATGTATTTTTATTGTAAAAATTATTTTTCACGAAGATTTAATTTGTCTTTTATTATCCATAATAAAATTAGAGAAGGAATAACCATTACAGCTGTTAGAATAAAAAATATTCCCCAATCACCATTTAACCAATCAACCAAAGCACCCGATGATGATGCAAGAGTTGTTCTTCCTGCTGTCCCTATTGATGCAAGTAATGCATATTGAGTTGCAGTATAAGTTCTATCAATTAAAAGTGAAATAAAAGCCACAAACGCAACTGTTGCAAAAGCAGCAGCTATATCGTCAAATATAACGGCAACTGCGAATAATAATTCAGATTTTCCTGTCCATGCTAAAGCAGTAAATAATAAGTTTGTTCCAGCCATTAATATTCCAGCAAGAAACATTGCTTTTAGAACTCCAGATCTAATGACAAATAATCCACCCAATAATGTAAAAATAACTGTTGTAATCCATCCTAAAGTTTTAGAATAAATTGCTATATCACCTTTAGAAAATCCTATTTCTTTATAAAAGACTATCGACATTCTTCCTAGAAAAGCTTCTCCAATTTTAAATAAAAAAACAAAACTTAAAATTCCTATTGCAATTGAAAAACCGTTTTTTTTAAAGAAGCTAATTATTGGGCCACCTAAAGTACTTGTAATCCAAGCAGTTAAGCTAGTTATGATATTTTTTGATCCAAGTTTGTTTTCTATTAAATTATCGGTCTCTTTTTGTTTAAGCTGTCTATCTATTGAGATAGGTTCGTGAACAAACATTAAACCTATATTCATTAAAATAACTACTATTCCTAAAATTAAAAAAGTTGATTGCCAATAATTTATTACACCAATATTTTCCAAATATTCTGCAGTAAATAAAGCTATTACACCACCTAATTTATAACCGCTCCACCAACCAACTACTGCCATTGCAGCACCAGCTGCCATTGATTTACTTTCACTTTCTCCTATTTGTTCAATTCTTAATGCATCTACAGTTATATCTTGTGTGGCAGATGCTATGGCAATAATTAAGCCAACTGAAATTAATAATGCTAAATTTTCAATTGGATTAATAAAACTCCATATGACTAAGCTAATTAAAATTCCAATTTGCATTAAAATTATCCAGCTTCTTCTATGACCTATTTTTTTTGTTAAAAATGGTATTTGAAGCCTGTCTATTAGCGGAGCCCACAAATAGTTAAAAGCATAAACTCCAAATATTAAGCCAGCCCAACCGATTGTTGATCTACTTAAGCCTTCTTCTTTAAGCCATAAGCTTAAACTACTACCTATTAAAACCCATGGAAAACCTGAAATAGCTCCAAGTAATAAAATTCTAAGCATTCTTATATCAAAATATATAGCGAAAGTTTCTGATAAAGATTGTTTTTTAAATTCTATCATAATTAATTTCTCCAAAAAGATGGTAAGAATAATACCAGTATTGCAAATAATTCCAATCTTCCTAAAATCATTCCTGTACTTAAAATCCATTTTGAAATATCTGGAAGCTGATAAAAATTACCATTTGGACCTATAGTAGATCCTAAACCAGGTCCTACATTTGAAATAGAAGTTGCAGCACCAGATATTGATGTAACAAAATCAAGTCCAGTAAGTGATAGCAATGCAGTTAATATAAAAAAAATAATTATATAGAGGTAAATAAAGGAAATAATTGAGGCTAAAAATTTATCATTTACAGTATTATTTTCATATTTGATAATGAAAATTCCCCTTGGATAAATTACTTTTTTTAATTGATTTATTATAAATTTATACAGTATTTGAATTCTAAAAATTTTTACACCACAAGTAGTTGATCCAGCACATCCACCAATAAACATTAATATCAAAAAGTAAAATAAAGGAAAACTACCCCATTTATCAAATCCCTGGGTCACATAACCTGTTCCTGTTAAAATAGATATAACATTAAAGCTAATGGATCTAATATTGGATAATGAAAAGTTATTATCTTTTATTAATAAATAGCAAAAAAGAACCACTATAGATAATATTATTAATTTTATAAAAGTTTTTATTTGAGAATCTGATAAAAATATTTTTTTATTTCCACTTATGAATTTTATATAAGCTATAAAAGGTATACTTCCCAATATTATGAAGAAAATTGCTGTCAATTCTATTTTAACATTATTAAAATATCCTATTGATTCGTTATAATTTGAAAAGCCACCAGTAGCGATAGTTGTCATGGAATGAGTTAGACTATCAAAGACATTCATTCCAAAAAATTTATATGAAAAACAACAAAGTAAAGTTAAAATTATATATATAATAATTAATTTTACCGAAATTTCTTTTGAGGAAGGTAGTATTTCATTTGTAGAGTCTGTGTTTAAAACTTTGAATAATAACATACCACCTACATTCATAATTGGCATTAAAGTTATGGCCATTACAATAATTCCAATTCCTCCCAACCATTGAAGTAATGCTCTCCAAAGTAAAATACTTTTAGGTGCATTTTCTAAATTTATAATAATAGTTGATCCAGTTGTAGTTATACCCGACATACTTTCAAAAAATGCATCTGTAAAAGATAAATTTAGACTAGAGAAAAAAAGTGGAAGAGCTCCAAAAATTGCAATAGTAATCCAAGATAAAGATGTAAGTAAAAATGCTTGATGAAGGTTTATTTTTTTATCATAATCTAAATTTGATATTACAAATAAAATTCCAAAAATTAGTGTTATGATTGAAGCAATAACAAAAGAAGAATCAAATTCACCATAAACATATTGAATAATAATTGGAATTATCATGAATATTCCAAGTATTATTTGTAACATTCCCAGAGTGAAAAAAACTGTTTTATAATTGGACATTTTGTTTGAACATTATTTTATGGTAAATAAATTTCAACACTATAAGAATTGATAAAACAACCAAATATATGAATTTTTTAAAAAGTTTGTGATTGATAAAGTAATTTTAGATAAAACTAATGCTTGGCCTTTTGTAGAAGCAAAAAAGCTTCTTAGAGAGAGAAAACCTTTTATAGAAAAGAAAGGAAAAATTGTTCTACAAACAGGATATGGTCCAAGTGGGTTGCCTCATATTGGAACTTTTGGTGAAGTAGCGAGGACTTCAATGATTGTTAATGCACTTAATAAAATAACAGATATCCCAAAAGAAATAATTACTTTTTCTGATGATATGGATGGACTAAGAAAAATCCCTGACAATATTCCAAACTCTAAAAAACTAGAAGAAAATCTTCATAAACCTTTAACATCAGTTCCAGATCCATTTGATAAATATAGTAGTTTCGGTGAACATAATAATGAGATGCTAAAAAAATTTTTAGATGAATTTAATTTTATATATTCATTTAAAAGTTCTACCCAACTTTATAAATCTGGTTATTTTAATGAGACATTAAAATTAATTTTAAAAAATTACAAAAATATAATGAATATAATTATTCCAACTATAGGAAAAGAAAGACAAAAAACATATTCACCTTTTTTACCGATTTGTCCAGATAGTGAAAAAGTATTAGAAATACCAATACTTGAAGTTGATGAGAAAAATTCAAAAATAATTTTTGATAATAATGGAAAAAAACTTGAAAAAAGTATTTTAGATGGAAATTGCAAACTTCAATGGAAAGTTGATTGGGCTATGAGATGGTATGCTATTGACGTTGATTTTGAAATGTATGGTAAAGATTTAATTGAAAGTGCAATTTTATCAACTAAAATTATAAAATTACTTGGCAAAACTAATCCATCGGGATTTTCCTACGAACTTTTTTTAGATGAAAGAGGAGAAAAAATATCTAAATCAAAGGGTAATGGTATTACTATTGATCAGTGGCTAAAATATGCGTCACCAGAAAGTTTATCTTTATTTATGTATCAAAACCCAAAAAGAGCTAAAAAACTTTATAAAGAAATTGTACCAAAAGCAGTCGATGAGTATTTAGATTTTATAGAAAAAGCTAAAACGCAAGATGATTTAAAAATGCTAATGAACCCTGTGTGGCACGTACATAACGGAAAGATTCCAAAAGAAAATAATATAATGAGTTTTTCAATGTTACTTAATTTAGTAGAAGCAAGCAACTCAGACAGTAAAGATCTTTTATGGAAATTTGTAAAAAAATATAAAGCAGATATTTCTGAAAAAGATCAACCTATATTTGATAGTTTAATAAGTTATGCAATAAAGTATTATATTGATGTTATTAAACCAAACAAAAAATATAAAAAACCAAATAAAGAGGAAAAATTAGCGCTTCAAGCATTAGTTAAAACTCTTGATGAGTGTACTGATCAAATGAATCCTGAAGATATTCAAACAAAAATATATTCAGTTGGTAAAGATAATGGTTATAAAGAAAATTTAAGAGATTGGTTTAAACTAATTTATGAAGTAGTTTTTGGAGATGAAAATGGCCCAAGGATGGGTTTTTTTATAAGTTTCTTTGGAACAAGTGAAACAAAAGAATTGATTAAAAATAAAATCAAGTAATGTTTAATAAGTTAAGATCGATAATATTTAAGCTCGACCCTGAATTAGCTCATAACTTGGCTATTAAAGCTTTAAAATATAATTATATTCCAAATAATAAAATTTCAGCAAATAGCTTGATAGAAACAGAAATATTTGGAAAAAAAATTTCTAATCCAATAGGTCTTGCTGCGGGTTTTGATAAAGATGCGGAAGTTTACAATTCCTTCTATAAACTTGGTTTTGGTTTTGTTGAGGTAGGGACTATTACTCCTTTAAAGCAGTATGGAAATCCGAAACCAAGAGTTTTTCGCTTAGAAGAAGATGAAGCTTTAATAAATAGATTGGGTTTTAATAATTCAGGAGCGAATAGAGTTAGTTCTAGAATAAAATCTAATCCACCCAATGGATTATTTGGAATTAATATTGGACCCAATAAAGATACAAAAAATAGAGTTGAAGATTATTTAATTGGTTTGCGAAAATTTTATAATTTAGCCGACTATTTAACAGTAAACATTTCATCTCCAAATACAGAAAATTTAAGGAGTTTTCATAATTCTAATGAACTTAATGAACTTTTAAGTGAAATTCAAAATGAGAAAAAAATTTTAAAATCAAATATACCTATCGTTGTTAAAATTTCACCTGATATTCACGATAATGACATAGAAAAAATTTCTGAATTACTTTTAAAATATAATATTTCATCTGTAATAATTTCAAATTCTACAGACAGTAATAGAGAAAATTTAAAAAATATAAATAAACTAGAGAAAGGCGGTTTATCAGGCAAGCCTCTAGAAGTTAAATCTAATTTGTTAATTAATAAATTTTTTAAAATTTTGAGAAGTAAAATAAAAATAATTGGAGTTGGTGGAGTTGACTCAGGAAAAAGTGCATATGAGAAAATAATTAATGGTGCAAACCTAGTTCAGTTATATACTGGGATGGTTTATCAAGGTCCAAATATTGCTTCTAAAATTACTAAAGAACTAATTGAAATTACGAAAAATCATAGTGTTAAGAACATTTCAGAACTTGTAGGTATTAAAAAATGATCTTGACTGGTAACTTTAGAGCGCCTATACAATCATATTTTTTATGTCAAAAAAATGTGAATTAACTGGAAAAATACCTCTTAAAGGTCATAAAGTTAGTCATGCTAACAATAAAACCAAAAGAAGATTTCTACCAAATCTTAAAAAAGTAAAATTTAAGAGCGATATTTTAAAAAAAAATTTAAGATTAACTGTATCAAACGCAGGAGTAAGATCTGTTGATAAAAAGGGAAGTTTTGATCAGTTTATTAAATCATCAAAAGCAAAAAACTTATCTATAAGACTAAAAAAAATTAAAAAGGTATTGCTTAGTAAATCTGCATAATGAATCGTTTATTTCTTTTACTCTCATTTTTAATGGGAGTAATTGTTTTAGTTTCAA
This sequence comes from Candidatus Pelagibacter sp., assembly GCA_045567135.1. Taxonomy (GTDB): domain Bacteria; phylum Pseudomonadota; class Alphaproteobacteria; order Pelagibacterales; family Pelagibacteraceae; genus Pelagibacter. The sequence goes on along the minus strand of JBJLDM010000032.1, from coordinate 7,185 downwards.
ATTATCTAGTTCAATTTCCAATTAAATATTATGGTTTTGAAGAAATATTGACTTATGGAGCTTTTAGTTATCCCATAGCATTTTTAATAACTGATTTAGCAAATAGATCTTATGGTAAAGCTGCAGCTAAAAAAATAGTATATTTTGGTTTTGCAATAGGAGTTTTATTTACATTTTTTTTTTCAACAAATTTTTCAGATTTAATTTCAATAAGAATCGCTATTGGATCAGGAACAGCATTTATTGTTGCTCAACTATTAGATGTGCAAATTTTTGATAAATTAAGACAAAAAAAATGGTTTGTTGCTCCATTAACATCATCTTTTGTTGGTTCAACTTTTGATACATTTATATTTTTTTCGATTTCTTTTTATGGAACAGGAGTGCCTTGGATTTCATTATCCTTAGGAGATTTAAGTGTTAAAATTTTAGTAGCCTTATTTATGTTAATACCTTTCCGATTATTATTAGGAACTTTTAAAGCTGCTTAAACAAGAATTTATAAGATAATATTTTGTAAGCTAATTTAGCTACTAAAAAATTGTAAGAACTAAAACCTTTTATAGGTGCAAGTTCATTAATATCAGCCCCAACTATATTTGAGTTTTTAGCTGCTATTTTAATTATATCTAAAGTTTCATCCCATAATAATCCACCTGGTTCTGGAGTACCAGTTGCTGGCATTATACTCGAATCGAAACCATCAACATCAAAAGTTAAATATACAGTTTTATTTTTAATTAATTTTTTGAATTTTGTTAAATTCCATTTAGCCTTATCTTTAGCCCAAAAAATATTAATTCTTTTAGAATTTTTTTTTAAAAATGGAATTTCGCTACTAGAAATATTTCTGATACCAAAGGATATTACAGACACATTTTTATAATCCAAGCATCTTTTAATTGCAGATGCATGTGAGAATTTTTCACCATTATAACTTTCTCTCAAATCTGCATGCGCGTCAAAGTGTAATAAACAAATTTTTTTAAATTTCTTAGCAAATGGAGCAATGCATCCGGGGGTTATTGAGTGTTCTCCTCCAAAAGTTATAGGAAATAATTTTTTATCTAATATTTTTGAATTAATGTCTGAAATTTTTTTAAGTGCTATTTTTATATTTTTGTTAATTTTGAATGGTTTTAAAGTTTTGATCCCAATTTTTTTATATGGTTCACAATTTAATTCTTCATCATATAATTCTACTTGGTGAGATGCTTTAATAATTTCTTTCGGACCATTTTTAGTGCCACTACCATAACTAACTGTTTTTTCTAGACCAAATGGGATTACAACAGCTTTTTCTTTAAAGCTAAACTTATTATCAATTCCTAAAAATCCTAATTTATTTGATAAGTAATTCAATTTTTATCCAAATATTTTTGAAAAATTTTTTCTACTTCTGTTTTTCCACTCACCTCTATGATATGCATCGCTTGCTATTAAAGGCAAAACACTAGTTGCTTCAGCAAAAACCATTTGTTCTTTGGTTATATCAACTTTACCCCATGAGCTTGCCTCTTTTAAAGTTGAACTACTACAGGCCCCATCTCTTGAATCTGCAACTGATATCTGAATAGCATATTTGTGCATTTCTACATCTTTTCCTAAAAGTTCAGCACAAATTACAGTATCTTGAATAAAGTTTTTAGGAACACCTCCTCCAATCATTATTAGACCAGAACCTTTTGATTTAATTTTAATTTCAGTTAGTTCACGAAATTCTCTAATCGAGTCTATTGTAATATGTTTTTTTGGATTTTTTTCTTGATGTATAACTAGTCCAAATCCAGCACTTGAGTCAGTAAAAGCAGGGCAAAAAATTGGGACATTATTTTCATAGGCAGTTTCAATTAATGAGCCTTTTTTTTTAGAATTTGATTTTAAATATTTTCCAATTTCTTTAATAAATTCTCTTGATGTATAACTTTTAGGCTCTAACTTGTCCGCAATATCACATATAGTTTTATCGCACATTTGTAACTCATCTTCATCAATATAAGTGTCATAAATTCTATCAATATAATTTTTTCTTAATTCAGTATCATCTTGAAATTGAGAACCTTGATAGTGTTTAAATCCAAGTGCCTCAAAGAAATCCATATCAATAATTGATGCTCCAGTAGCAACTATTGCATCGACCATGTTGTATTTAACCATATCTCTATATACATCCATGCACCCTGCCGCAGATGTTGAACCTGCTAAAGTTAAAAAAACTGTACAATCTTTGTCTTTAATCATTTCATTAAATATATTTGCAGCATTTGCTGTTTCTCTAGCAACAAACGACATTTTTTCCATTGATGAAATAATATTTCTTGAGTCAAAAGAAGTAATATCAATATGTTCGACAGGTTTATTTAGAAAATCTTTTTTACGATTATGTCCTAGATTTTTTTTATCTGACATTTAGGCAACAAGAAACTCACTACTTATGTCATTATCATACATAGACATTATAGGTTTATCTTCGACCTCATAAATATCATTAGAATAAAATCCATTAAATTGAGTTCTAAATGTTAAACCATAACCACCCAATTGTCCTAACTCAATATAATCACCTTCTTTAATATTATTTGGAAGAACAAAAGGACCTTTCATATAATCCATACTATCACAAGTTGGACCATAAAAATCAAAAGCTGTCATTTTTTTTGAAATTATTCTTCCATTTGTAATAACTTTTGAAGGGTAAACTAAATTAGGAACACCACCATCAAATAAAGATCCATAAGTTCCATCATTTATATAAAGTTTTTGTTTTTTTCTTAAAATTACTTTTACAACTGTAGAACCACTTTCTGCAACTAAAGCTCTACCAGGTTCACAAACAATTTCAGTTTTTTTCTCAAGTTTTAAACTTGCAATATTTTTTTTAATTTCTTCAAAATATTTTTTCAAAGATTGTGGAATTAAATCTGGGTAAATTGATGGAAAACCACCCCCAACATTTATGTAATCAGGAGAAATTTTAGTTTTTTTAATTATAGTACCAATTTCGGTAATTCCTTTTTCATAAGAAATTGGATGCATACACTGAGAGCCGACATGAAAACTTAATCCAATTTTTTTTGCATATTGTTTAGTAAGCCTCAATAGACCAAGTGCTTCATTTGGTAGTGCACCAAATTTTTTAGACAAGTCAATTTCCGCATGTTCATTAGATACAGAAATTCTCACAAACAATTCTAAATCTTTTGCATTTTTGGTTGCACTAATAATTTTTATTAGCTCATCTTTTGTATCTAGTGAAAAAGATTTTATTCCATATTTAAAGTATGCTTCGCTTATATTTTCTTTGCTTTTAACTGTATTCATGTAATGACAACTAGCTTTTGGTGCAATTTTTTTAATTGTTTCTATTTCTTTTATTGAGGCTATATCGAAATTATTAATACCTGAATTAAAGAGAGTTTTTAAAACAAACTCATTTGGATTAGTTTTTACAGCGTAAAGAATTTTTCCCTCAAAGTTCTTTTGAAAGAACTTAGATGCTTTTTCCAGAGTGTGCTTTCTAATACAGTAAACTGGATTAGAAGGCTTGAGTTGATTTACAAGTTCATCAACACTTTTAAATTTTTTCATTTTTTAGCCCCTCAAAAAAAATTTAACAAAAAAAATTTACATATCTAATATGCAAATTCGTTAATTAACCCCTGATTATGAGAAATGACCAGTAATGTAAAGTATTTATTATAAGTATTTTACAGGACCTGTTGAAATTCTTGTTTAGCAACCTTATATAGAATTTATGAATAATATTTTGCAAAAAATAAGTGATTTTGAGGATAAATCACTTTTAATTGTAGATGATGATAATCCTTTTAGGGATAGGCTCGCAAGAGCAATGGAAAAAAAAGGGTTTTTAGTTTCACAAGCTGAGGGTGTAAAAAAAGGTATCGAATTAGTTAAGCTAAATAAACCTGCCTTTGCAGTAGTAGATTTAAGACTTGCTGATGGAAATGGCCTTGAAATTGTTAAAGAGCTTCAAGCTTCTAATGTAGGCTGTAAAATAATAATGTTAACTGGATATGGAAACATTCCAACTGCAGTTGCTGCAATTAAACAAGGAGCAATAGATTATCTTGCAAAGCCAGCTGACGCAGATGATGTTGAGAAAGCTTTACTTGCTGATCCTAGTAAAAAAGCTCAGCCACCTGAAAATCCAATGTCAGCAGATAGAATTAAGTGGGAACATATACATAGAGTTTTTGAACTTTGTAATAGAAATGTTTCTGAAACTGCAAGAAGATTAAAAATGCATAGAAGAACCCTGCAACGAATTTTGTCTAAAAGATCTCCTAAATAAATTTTCTAAAAGTCAAAATCTTTTTTGTTAAAAAAGTTAATAGTAGAATTTTAAATAATTCTGCTAATAAGAAAGGTGTAACACCTAATTGAATTATAGGCTTATCCCAACCTATTAAAGTTCCGAGCCAAATTATTCCAAAAATATAAATAAATAAAACTGAAAAGATAAGTTTTAAAAAGATTAAAAAAATATTTGTTCTAAAGTTTAGATAACCCGCAAAAAAAGATGCAAATAAAAAACCTATTAAATAACCCATTGTTGGTCCTGTAAAGTAAACCAATCCAATTCCTTTTTCAGGTGAATTAGAAAATACTGGAAGTCCTAAAATACCTTCTAAAAGATATAAGCCAACTGTAGCTACTGCAATTTTATAACCAAAGCTAACTCCCAATAATAATACTACAAAAGTTTGCATTGTCATCGGTACTGGGTAAAAAGGTATTTTTATTTTTGCAGAAATTGTAAGAATTATAGAGCCTAAAATTACTAATATTAAAGATTTAATTAATTTTTGATTTTGTATGACTTTAATATTTTCCATTAACATATTTTACTATTTTAAATTCAATTAATCTAGTTTTTTATTAATTCTATATAAACATCTTCAATATCTGCGTCATCTGTAGAGATATCCAAAATTTTTGCATTTTGTTTTAATAGGAAAGAAATTATTTCATCTATTTTTAGTTTACTTTTTTCGTAAGAAATAGTTAGTTTATTTTTGTGATTTGAAATAATTTTTAAAGAATTCATCTTGATTTTTTCAATGTTAATTTCTTTATCCAATGAAAATGTAACTTTTTTAGTTTGAATTTTGTCTATTAAATTTTTTGTACTATCTAAGGCAATCAAATTGCCTTTGCTAATGATACCAATTCTGTTACACATTTCTTCAGCTTCTACAAGATAGTGAGTTGTTAAAATAATTGTAACTCCTTGCTTATTTAAATGTTTAACATTTTCCCAAAGATTTTGTCTTAGCTCTACATCCACACCTGCTGTAGGTTCATCTAGAATAAGAATAGGTGGTTGATGAACTAATGCTTTAGCAATAAGAAGTCTTCTTTTCATTCCTCCAGATAAACTTCTTGCGTAGCTGTCTGAATTTTTTTCAAGTGATACTAATTTAAGAATATCGTTAGTAATTCTATCTTCTTTTTTTATGCCATACATTCCTGCATGTAATTCAAGAAGTTTTCTAGGGTTAAAAAAAGGATCCAAGTTAACCTCTTGCGGAACTATTCCTATTGAAGCTCTTACTTGTCTTGGATTTTTGTCTAAATCGAAACCCCAAACATTAACTTCACCTGATGTTTTCATAGCAGTGCCAGCCAATATATTAATGAATGTAGATTTTCCTGCTCCATTTGGACCTAAAAGGCCAAATATTTCACCCTCTTTCACCTCTAAGTTTAAATTATTAAGTGCATTAATAGGTTGTGATTTATTTTTAAAATAAATTTTATTTAGGTTTTTAATTGATAAAACGTTTTTTTTTTCCATAATGATTTATACATTTATAACATTCGTATAAATTAAGTTAACATTTTAATGAACAAAATAAAAAAAACTGATCATTTTTACTTAATAGATGGCTCAGGATATATATTTAGAGCATATTATGCACTTCCTCCATTAACTAGAAAAAGTGATGGTATGCCAACTGGTGCAGTAAGTGGTTTTTGTAATATGTTGTTTAAATTATTAGAAGATTCTAAATCAAGTGAAAATTTGCAAAAGCCAACACATTTTGCAGTAATATTTGACTCGGCGAGAAAAAATTTTAGAAATGAAATTTATAGTGATTACAAAGCAAATCGTTCAGATGCACCCGACGATCTCATACCTCAATTTGATTTTATAAGAAAATCTGTTTTAGCATTTAATTTACCATCGATAGAATTATTAAATTATGAAGCTGACGATCTTATAGCTACTTATGTCGAACAAATACTATTAGCTGGAGCAAAGGTAACAATTGTTTCTTCTGATAAAGACTTAATGCAACTTTATAAAAAAGATGTTCGAATTTATGATCCTATGAAAAATAAATTTATTTCAGAAGATGATGTAAAGAATAAATTTGGAGTTAAACCAAATAAAGTTATCGACGTGCAATCACTTGCTGGTGATAGTAGTGACAATGTTCCTGGTGTACCAGGCATAGGAGTTAAAACAGCAGCAGAGTTGATAAATAAATATGGTACATTAGAAAAACTATTAGAAAAAGCAGCAGAAATAAAACAAAACAAAAGGAGAGAAACTATTATAGAAAATAAAGATAAAGCTATAGTTAGTAAAAAGTTAGTTACTTTAAAGAAAGACGTTCCAGTCAAGGATAGCTTGGAAGATTTCATTTTGAAGAATATTGACAAAGATAAGTTATTTAATTTTTTAAGAGAAATGGAATTTAACAGATTATTAAGTAGTGTAATTTCAATGTATGGAGAGCCAAATTATTCTAAAGAAAAAAATAATTTAAAAGATAAAGATAAAATAAAAATAGATACCAAAAAATATAAATTAATAAATAATATTAAAGAACTTGATTTATGGATTAAGGAAGCTGAAGAAAAAGGAGAATTTGCGGTTGATACTGAAACAACTTCTTTGGATCCTCATCAAGCGGATTTGGTAGGAATATCTTTATCAACAGAAATTGGTAAGGCTTGTTACATTCCCATAAATCATAATACAGGCCATTGTCTTAAAAAAGATGAAGTTATTAATAAAATTAAGCCATTACTAGAAGATAAATCAGTAAAAAAAATTGGCCAAAATATTAAATTTGATTACATAATTTTTTATCATTTAGGTATTGATATGTCTTCAATGGAAGACACAATGCTAATTTCTTATGTATTGGATGC
>JBJLDM010000031.1:0-29000 GCA_045567135.1 Candidatus Pelagibacter sp. | reverse complement strand
AATGTTTACCATTTTCCAAAATCTATTGAAGTTGTTAATTTTTTGAATAGAGGAATATTAATTCCAGCAAAAGTTACAGGAGAAAATAGTTTAGAAAGTAACGATTTAGGTACAATTAAGGGTAATTTTATAAAACATTATCCAAAAGGATCCAATGTTCAATTATTACTTCAGCCTGAAGATTTAGAGCATGACGATAAAAGTAATTTAAAATTAGAAGTTGTAGATAGAAAGTTTAGAGGTACAAATTTTATTTATACTTTAAAAACTTTGAGCAATTTATTGATACCAGTTTTTGTTCATTCTCACCATATTCATCAACATGAAGTGGATGATAAGTTTGGTATAAAAAGACCAATCTATATAGATCATATTGTTTGTTTTTAGTGCTTCCTATTCACTAACGTATACAGAAATTCCTCTTGAATTAACATCAACATCAAATTTTTTATGCAAAGGGGGAAAAGCACGCTGAGAACAGTCAAGCCTGTCACATGTTCTACAAGAAACACCAACAGGTGTTTCAGTTTTTTTATCGTTAATATTTAAATTTTCGGTGTAGACGAAATCTTTTGCATATTTAGCTTCACAACCAAGTCCTATTGATAAAATACTTTTTGATTGACCAAATTTTCCAACTCCTTTTTCTACAGTTTTTGCTATACAAACATATTTTTCCCCGTTACTCATTCTACTTACAGCAGCTTGAATAACACCAGGTCTTGTAAATGCAGAATAAACATTCCACCTAGGACAGGCACCTCCATATCTTGGAATTTCAATTCCAGACAAAGAAAATCTTTTAGAAATATTTCCTGCTATATCTACCCTTAAAAAATGAAAAGGAATACCAAGTAATTTTGGATCTTGTAAACAAGTAACTCTATGAGTAATTTGCTCAAAGGTTGTTGCAAAAGTATTTTGTAAAAGTTCTAAATCATATTTGTTTTTCATACATTCAGAGTGAAATAGTTTGTAAGGCATTAAAATTGCTGCACCACAATAATTCAATAAAGCAACTTTAGTAAGTTTTTTTGATTCATCACTTGGAAAAGAAAATTTTGATAAGTATTCATTTATATCCTTAATTGCTCCTTCATGTGCAATTTGTGATGAAACATATAATTTTTTTGTTTCTAAAGCTATATAGTCACTTAATAATAACTCTTTTTTATTTTTGTTAAAAATTTTTGAAAAAGGTTTACCTTCTTCTGGGAGAACATCTTTTACTAATATTCCATACTCTTTGTTTAAAAAATTACAAAGCTCAATATAAGTAATTCTATTATTTAAATTTATTTTTTCAAATATACTGTTCGCAAACTCTTCTAGTTTTGGAAAATAATTTTTATTTTCTTGTAAAAAATCTGAAACTACTTCGCCAGGAAAAGAATTTTTTCTACTATCGATCATTTTTCCTGATAGATCTTCTACTTTACTTACAATTTCATGATCCTTTTTTTTATAATTGTCTCCTAATTTAATTAAAGCTCTGGCAATTTTTGGATTAGTGTTGACCAAATCTTTAACTTCAGGCCCCAAGATGTCTAAGTCTTCAAAAAGTTTATCATCTAATAATTCAGATATATTATTTGCTAAGTTAAGGTCTATTTTTGACGTAAGGTCTGACAATTGAATTTTAAGTTCCTGACAAATTTTTAAAAGAAGATCCCCATCAATTCTTCTTTTTCCGCCTTCAATTAAAGCTAAATAGCTTGGGGATATACCCAATTGAATAGCTAATTTATTTGCTTGAAGACCCATTTGTCTTCTAAAAGCCTTTATTTTTGGCCCAATTTTTAAATCGTATTGACTCATATTTTCTAATTGTAAATTTTGTAAATATTTATTTACAATAAATTATCACATTTTACAAGGATTTTTGTTATTTTAATAGATTTTGTAAATTTAGTAAAATATAAGATTTACATGAACAACAAAAACAAAACTAAAAATCAAGAAAATAAGGCTCAAGATCATTTAAATGAGCCTCAGAATAATGAAAGTAGATCTGGAATTTATTTGAGAGATGATCATTGTGATTGGGGTTCTAGTGGCATGAATGAATTTACCAATGAATTTGGTATAGACAATTAATACTGAAGCCTTAAAAATCTTACTAAATAGGAATTAAAAAATGAGTTCAGAAACTAAAGTTTCTTACGATTTAAAAAGATTTGCAGGAATTAAAAGAGATTATACACCAAAAGAGGTTGATAGATTAAGAGGGTCTATAAAAATCGAATATTCGATGTGCAAACATCAATCAGAAAAACTTTGGAGATTATTAAATACAGAAAATTATATAAATACTCTAGGATCTTTATCAGGAAATCATGCTGTTCAACATGCTAAAGCAGGATTGAAAGCCATTTATTTAAGTGGATGGCAAGTAGCTGCAGATGCAAACAGCGCAAGAGAAATGTATCCAGATCAATCATTATACCCTTTTGATAGTGCCCCAAAACTAGTCGAGGCAATGAATAATGCATTGATTAGAGCAGATCAGATTCAGCATATGGAAATAAAAGATGGAGATATGAAATCTAAAGATAAAGTTGATTACATGCTACCAATTATTGCTGACGGTGAAGCTGGTTTTGGTGGTCCCTTAAATGTATTTGAGTTAGCAAAAAAATTTATAAAAGCAGGAGCTGCTGGGGTACATTTTGAAGATCAATTAGCCAGTGAAAAGAAGTGTGGACATATGGGGGGTAAAGTACTGGTACCAACCAGTACTATGATAAAAAATTTAAAGGCAGCGAGGTTAGCCTCAGATATAGCTGATGTTCCATTAATTATTTTGGCTAGAACTGATGCTAATGCAGCAAAATTAATAACAAATGATCATGATGAGAATGATAAACCGTTTTTAACAGGTAAAAGATCTCCTGAAGGTTTTTATTATGTAAAACACGGTATTGATCAAGCAATCTCAAGAGGACTAGCTTATGCACCATACTCTGATTTAATTTGGTGTGAAACAGCAACCCCAAATTTAGAGGAAGCAAAAAAATTTGCTGATGCAATACATGCAAAATATCCTGGTAAATTATTAGCTTACAATTGTTCACCTTCTTTTAATTGGAAGAAACATTTATCAGATTCTGAAATTTCAACATTCCAACAAAAAATTAGTGAGATGGGTTACAAGTTTCAGTTTATAACTTTAGCTGGTTTTCATACACAAAATATTGCAGTATTTGAATTAGCTGAAAAATATAAAAAAGAAGGAATGACAGCTTATTCAAGAATTCAGCAGCAAGAATTTGCTAGAGAAAAAGATGGTTACACAAGTGTAAAACATCAAAGAGAAGTTGGAACATCATATTTTGATGCTGTTTCTAATACTATAAGTGGCGGTAAAAGCTCTACAGATGCAATGGAAGGATCAACAGAGTCAGAACAATTTTAGTAAAAAATAAATGTTTATCAGTGTTTTATTTTTAATAATTACTTACTTTTTATTTAGACAAACAATATTGTGGATAAATTATTTCAATAATTTGGATCCGCGAATGCCTAATTCTTTATGGAGATATGCATGTGATTATAAAGTAATTGGTGCAAGAGATATCTGTGATCTTGATGATAAAAAATTTGTAAGATTAAGAAGAAAAAGAGATAAAATTGTCACTTTAATGTATTTTACAGTAGTATTTGGTTTCGTATTATTAAACTATTTTTTAGCTAGTTTACTATATATAATATTATCATAAAAAAAGGGGTGTCCTAACGGTCTGAGATTATACCCTTATAACCTGTCCGGTAATTCAGAAAGGGATTAAAATGGAACAAATAAATATATTAAATCAATCAACAGCAATCTTATTAACATTGGGTTTAAGTATTGTATTTGCAATACTTGGAATTTTTTATTCAAAAAAATATAAAGGCTTGAGTAATTACCTAGTTGCTAATAGGTCAATTGGAACTTTTTCCCTAACCACTAGCTTAATATCGTCAGCGCTGGGAGCGTGGATATTATTTGGTCCTGCATCAGCAGCGACATGGGGAGGTATAGGGGCAGTAATTGGTTATGCATTGGGAACTGCATTTCCATTATTTATTTTAATTTATTTAGGACAAAAGTTTAGAAAATTGTACCCAAAAGCTAAGACATTAATTGAAGTGATAAGACTTAGATTTGGACAAAAATTATTTAAATTAATTTTATTTTTGTCTATTTTTTATATGTCTATTTTTTTAATAGCAGAAGTTACTGCTGTATCTATTTTAATTAATTATATTTCAGGAGTAGATTTATGGATCACAGCCTTAATTGTAATTGCAAGCTCTTTTATTTATACTTTATATGGAGGTTTAAGAGCCTCAATATTTACTGATAATATTCAATTTATTGTTTTTGGTTTATTATTATTATTTGCATTTAAATATCTTATTTCGTTCAATTTTAATGAATTTAATTTTACATTTATAAACATTAATAAACCTAATTTATTAAGTTTTAATTATTTACCAAATTTTACAGCTGGATTAACTTTTTTTATTGCAGTTGCTGCAACAAATTTATTTCATCAAGGAAATTGGCAAAGAATTTATGCAGCAAAAGATAATAAAGTTTTAAAAAAGAGTCTGCTTATTTCATTTATGGTAATTGTACCTATTGTTTTTATGATGGGTTTCACTGGTTTAATTGCAGTATCACAAAATAGTAATGTAACCCCAGACCTTGCTTTTTTTTCTCTTTTATTTAAAGAGCAATCACATTTTTTATCAATTATTATCGTGGCGCTTGCTATTGCTTTAACTGTAAGCAGTATCGATACTCTAATTAACGCAATATCAAGCTTGATAATTGTCGATGGAAACAGAATTATTAAATTTAAAGGTGATTATTTAAAATTATCAAAATTTATAATAATTTTATTGGGAATAATAACTTTTTTTGTTGCATCCAAAGGCTTAAGTATTTTGTATTTATTTTTACTAGCTGACTTACTTTGTTGTGCAGCTGTTTTAACTGTATTTTATAGCTTTTACACAAAATCCTTAAATGAAAATAACGCTTATATATCAATTGGTATAGGTTTATTTGTAGGGTTATTATTCTTTCCAAGTCCAGATTTTTCCAAATCAATATTAATAGGTGTTATTTTTTCTATCGACATTTTTCCTTTGTTTTTGTCTCAATCATTGCTATTTACTTCATTTTTGGCAGCAACATTTTTGCCAATAGTTACTTGGAAAATAAAATAAAATTGTTAATATCTATATAAAATGCTTGATTTTGTAATACCATTTATAATTTTAATATTAGTTGTCGTTTTTATCCACGAATATGGACATTATTACTTTGCAAGAAAATATGGAGTGGGTGTAACTGATTTTTCTATTGGTTTTGGAAAAGAATTATTTGGTTGGAATGATAAATCGGGTACCCGTTGGAAAATATGCCTAATACCACTCGGTGGTTATGTAAAATTTTTTGGTGATAGAAATGTATTTTCTCAAAGTGACCAAGAGGCATTAATTAATAAATATAATGAAAAAGAAAGAGAAAAATTATTTGTTCTCAAACCATTATATCAAAGGTCAATTATTGTAGCAGCTGGACCAATAGCTAATTTTATACTTGCTGTCGTAATATTTTTATTTATTTATATGTTTGTCGGTAAAGACTTTACCCCAGCCGTTATTAATGAAGTTCAAGTTGAAAGTCCAGCTAATGAGGCCGGATTAAAGAAAAATGATATTATTTTAGAAATTGATGACACAAAAGTTAAAAGTATATTGGATGTTTCTAAGTTAATAACAATGTCCACAGGAGAGTTTATTGATTTTAAAGTATCAAGACTTGATCAAGATATTATATTAAAAGTTAAACCTAAAATAGTTCCTTCTACTGATAATCTAGGTAATAAAATGAATAAGAGAATTGTCGGTATAAAATTAGGTGCTTTTAATGATGAAATAAATCATGTTAAACTTGGACCAGCTAAAGCTTTATATTACTCTATAAATGAAGTTTATTTTGTGACTGTTTCTTCACTTAAATACTTAGGTTCAATGCTTTCTGGCTCTGGTGATAGTTCGCAATTAGGGGGGCCAATTCGTATTGCAAAAATTACAGGTCAAGTAGCAGAATTTGGAGTAATACCTTTTTTAAGTATGATGGCCTATATTTCTATTAGTTTAGGTTTGATAAATTTATTTCCAATTCCATTATTAGATGGTGGTCATTTAATGTTTTATAGTTTTGAAAAAATTTTAGGAAGACCTTTAAGTCAAAAAACACAAGAAGGATTTTTTCGAATCGGAATGTTTTTATTATTATCTTTGATGTTTTTTGCCACCTTTAATGATCTGAAAGATTTAGGCTTATTTTAAAGGGTTTTTAATCTTTGAAAAACTTAGCAAAATCAAGGGTTTTTGAATGCTATATGTAGTGTGGAAAACCTAATTAGATACTAAAAAAAAGCTTGAAAAATCAAGCATTTTGTTAACTATGTAAATAACCTTTAAAACCGGAGCTAAAATGAACAAAAAACAACTAGTAACAAAGCTTTCAGGAAGCTTGAATTTGAGTAAAGCTGATGCAGAGCGAACTTTTGATACTATTACCAATACTATTTTAGATGCTTTAAAAAGTGATGATTCAGTTAAAATAGCTGGTTTTGGTACATATAAAGTAGCAAAAAGAAAAGCTAGAATTGGACGAAATCCTAGAACAGGAGAACAAATCCAAATCGGTGCATCTCAAAAAGTAAAATTTTTGCCTGCAAAAGCACTAAAAGAAATATTTAATAAATAATTTCTAATCAACAGCCTTTATATAAAATACTAATTTTACATAAAGGCTGTTGCTATATGCAAAATCAGCATATCTAATTTTAATCATTAGCGTTAGTTATTTTTTTTTTTGAAATTAAAAGAAATACTTAATTAATTTCAAAGGAGATAAAAATGATTAAATTATTAAAAAAATTTATAACTCCAGTTTTTACCCTAATCTTTTTCTTTAATATGAGTAGTGTAGGGGTAGCAGATACAACTGTTTCTGCTGAAGTTGGATTTATTTTCAATACATTTCTATTCTTGGTATGTGGTTTTTTAGTTATGTTTATGGCTGCAGGATTTGCGATGCTAGAATCAGGAATGGTTACATCAAAAAGTGTATCTGTAATTTGTGCAAAAAATATAGGTTTATACTCAATTGCAGGAATAATGTTTTGGCTAGTAGGTTATAATCTTGCTTATGGGATACCAGAGGGTGGATATATAGGTAAATTACTTCCGTGGTCAGATGGTAGTAAATTAGAAACAGGATACGCGGATGGTTCTGACTGGTATTTTCAAATGGTATTTTGTGCAACTACAGTATCTATTGTTTCAGGAACTTTAGCTGAAAGAATTAAATTATGGCCGTTCTTTTTATTTGCAGCCATCTTAACAGGTATTATTTATCCAATTCAAATGGGATGGCAGTGGGGTGGTGGCTGGTTAGCTGCTAAAGGCTTTTCTGATTTTGCTGGATCAACACTTGTTCACTCAACTGGAGGTGCAGCTGCTTTAGCAGGAGCGATTCTACTTGGGCCAAGACTAGGTAGATTTAATAAAAAAGGAGAACCAGCACCTGTAAAACCATTTGCTGCATCTTCCATACCATTAGTAACATTAGGAGTATTTGTTTTATGGTTAGGTTGGTTCGGTTTTAATGGTGGATCTCAACTTGCGATGGGATCATTTACCGATGCAGTAGCGGTTTCCAAAATTTTCATCAATACTAATCTTGCAGCTTGTGGAGGTGTAATGGCGGCTGCTGTTGTAACACGGTTAATGGTAGGAAAAACAGATGTTCTTCAAATGTTAAATGGTGCAATCGGAGGATTAGTTGCAATAACAGCTGAACCGTTAATGCCAACTCCAATTGTAGCAATATTAATTGGTGCTGTAGGTGGGATGATTGTTGTGTGGGGAACAAAATTATTATTTACCATGCAAATAGATGATGTAGTTGGTGCTATACCAGCACACTTATTTGCAGGTATCTGGGGAACTTTGGCAGTACCAATAACTAACCCTGCGGCAAATTTTGGAACTCAACTTCTTGGCGTAATTTCAATAAATGTTTTTGTATTTATTGTTGCTTATATTATTTGGTCGATCATGAAAAACACTGTGGGTATTAGATTAAGTAAAGAAGCTGAACTTAAAGGAACTGACGTTACAGAAACTGGCGTGATTGCATACGCTATAAGAGACTAAAAAAATTCTAAACTTCCCCTTCGTTGTTTAGAGAAGCCCCTTAATAAAATTAAGGGGCTTTAATAAAGAATTAACTTTGAGTTAGAGTTAATAAAGGATCCTTTGCAGCTCCTTTCGTGATGTTACTAATAAAGTTACAAAGGGTCCTTAAAAATGCTAACTAGTTTTCATCCCATAATTTTTGGTAGTCTATAAATGGTGACAAACCATAACTTGAATTCACATTTGTTACATGTAAAGAAAGACTTTTTAATGGAGATATACAAAATTCATTTAAGTAAATTTCATTGATATGTTTTTCAAAAGGATCATTTCTATCTAAACAGGTATTATAGAAATTTTCCCAATAATTATTTAACAAATACTTACTAGTCATAAAAGTGCATAATGTTCGGCTAATTGTTCTCCAATGTCTTTTGTTTCCTATCAAAATACTAGTTTTTTCATTATCCATATATAAATAGGGATAATCAGCAGGACACATAAAAATATCTTTTTTTAGTTGAGAAGCAATTCTTTCATATGATGCAACCATTTCTTCTAGCATTGGTTCAAAATGTAGATAGTCGTCTTCAACAAAAAATACTAAATCATCAGTTTGTTGTTTTCCAGTTTCGAAGCAACAAAGTAAACTAGCTAAGTTTGAGAATGTATTTTCATTATCTTGTTTTTTGATCACATTTTTATATTTTTCATGGTCTAAAGAAACTATTTTTATATCCAATTGATGTTTATTAATAATATTATTAATTTTATCTAAATTTTCTTTATTTGACTTGTCATCAACAATTATTATTTTAAATTTTATATTTGAGTATTTTTTTTTACAAAAGTTTATGCTTTTTAAAAGTGAACCTAATGATTTCAAGGTATATTCAATTTTTGGCAATTCAAATAATCTTTTTTTATTCTGATCCCATATTTCAATATTTGTATTAGATCTAAAAATAATTAAAATAGAACTAACTTTCTTAGTTATTTTAACTTCTCCTAGTGGCAAAACGATAGATTTTTGATTTATTATTGAAAGATCATCATTTAATTTTTTTTCAAGGGTTGGAGATGTAAAAGTATTTTGATCTATTATCTCATAACCAAGAAATTTTGAGAGTTTAATAAATATTTTTTTTAGTATGTTTTTTTTCATATTTTGTTTATAATTAAATATTTACAATATTATGCCAATTAAATCATCACAAACTCTTATTTCAGAAGCACTTAAAGAGATCAAAACTATAAGCCCTGCAGAAGCATTAAAACTTTCTAATGAAAATAAATGTAATTTAATAGATATTAGAGATGCAGTTGAATTGCAAAGAGAAGGTAGAATCGAAAATTCTTTTCATATATCACGAGGTTTATTAGAGTTTGCTGTTCATCCAGATAGCCCTTATGCTAAAAAAGAAAAGTTAGATCCAAACAAAGAGTTAGTCTTATTTTGTGCTGCTGGTGGAAGATCAGCTTTAGCTGCAAAGACGCTTAAAGAAATGGGTTTTGAAAAAGTTTCTCATATTGATGGAGGCTTTACCGCTATGAAGAATAGTGGTTTTGAAACTTCTTAGTCATAAAGATTAATTTTTTTTGCAAAGAAAATTCTTATAAACCAGTATAAAACAATCCCCAAAGGACCAATAAAATAAGTAATTATTAAAGGAAAAAAAGTTGCTATTTTTGGCATAAAATATTTATGACTATCTTTTACTATCCATGATCCACAAAATAAATTTATTGCTAAAAAATGTAACCAAAAAGCAATTAAGAATGTATCTTCATTAAATAATTTTTTTAAACTATCCATACCAAGATAAAGATTAAAATTATCTATAAAATTGTAATCTGCTCTATAAAATAAAAATAATAAATAAATGTAGACAGATCCAAAAATTAGATAAGGAAATATAGAAGTAACTAGATATCTACCAATATTTGATTGAGAAAAAAAAATTAAAATAAACCAAAAAGGCAAAACTCCAATGTTCAACCATAGATAGATCATTTCAAAAGTAAAAAATTGATATATTTGCTCGATCATAAAAAAATATAATATATTAGTTTATTAAATGATTCCTATTAAAAATAAAAAAAAATCACTTGAGGTTACAGTTGATGAAATGCGTAATTTTTCCTTCAATTATATTGAGAAATATGCACCTTCAAAACAACAATTAAAGACTTATTTGCTTAAAAAATATTTAAAGGTGAAAATTCCGAATATTAACAAAAAAAATATCACAGACTTAATTGATGTTGTTTTAGTAGACTTGGAAAATTCTAAATTTATTAATGATCAATTTTATTCAAAATCTAAAGCTAAAAGTTTGATACAAAGAGGTAGTTCTATTAATAAAATAAGAAGCTACCTAATATCAAAAGGTGTTAGTGATAAATATGTTAGGAACACGATAGAAGAAATAAAGGAAAGAAATGAAGATCAAGATTTTTTTTCAGCTATTAAAATTTGTAAAAAGAAAAGAATAGGCCCAGCAAGAAACGACAGTAACAGACCTCTTTTTTATAAGAAAGATATAGGAGTTTTAGCAAGAGCTGGATTTGATTTTGAAACCTCAAAAAAAATAATGGATTTAGACGCCAGCGAATATTCAAAAATTATAAATTTATTATAATTTTTTATTCTTATTGTTTTTTTCTAAATAATATTCAATTTTTTTTCTAATGTAGTTTTTAACAAAAACAAAAACTAGCAAACCAAAAATTGCAACAGATACAATAATTATTAATATTATTCTTAACTGTTCGCTCATTATAAATTATTAGATCTTTTAAGAATTAATCCTGGATTTTTAAAATCTTTTTTTCCATATAAAATTTCATTACTTTCAAAATCTGTAATAATTCCTCCCGCATTTTCTAATATCGCATGACCTGCTGCAATGTCCCACTCGGATGCCCTTGGTTCAGCAACGTAAAGATCAAACTCACCAGTTGCTATTACACAAAATTTTAGTGAACTTTTCATTTTTTGATAATCAGTTACTCCAAATTTATTATGAAAATCTGCAATTAAAGGCTTTAGCTTTTCTGAATAAGATACCGCTTTAATTTGACTAATTTTTGTTTTTTTTTCACATTTTATTTTAATTTCTTTATTATTAATTAATTCAAAACTAGATCCATTCCCATAAGTATAAAACAATCTTTTTTTTGCAGGTGCGTAGATAATTCCTAATTTTGGTTTTTTATTAATTATTAAACCTGCATTTAATGTAAATTCATCTCTATTATTTATATAGTCATGCGTTCCATCAATTGGGTCAATTAACCAAAAATCATTTAAGTTATTATTAGATTTATTACTGGAACTTTCTTCTGAAACAATTGGTATATCAGAGGTTATATTTTTAATTTTTTCTGTTAATATATTGTTGACTTCAATATCTCCATTAGTAACAGGCGTATTGTCAGATTTAATTTCTTTTTTTAGACCTATTTTCCTAAGCTCAATTGATCTATCTCCAGCTGTTAAAAATGTATCAATTAAAGCGTAGTTGATTTTTTTTAGCTGATCATTATTCATTGCTTATTTTTTCTAGATTTACATTACTTATATTAATTACTTTTTTCCCAACATTTTCAAAATTTACTGTAACTTTTCCATTAATTATTGATTGTACTTGGCCCATTCCCCAATCTTTATTTAATGGATTAATTACTTTATCCCCTGGATCAAAATCTAAAATCATTTAATTTAATTTATATTAGAAATCAGTATAAATACCATTAATATGACAATAAAAAAGAACTCTATAGGATTAAATAAAAAACCAAAAGACACATTAGTGGTAGTTGCAATGTCTGGTGGAGTAGATTCTTCAACAGTTGCTGGTATGATGAAGAAAGAAGGCTATAAAGTTATAGGCATAACATTAAAACTTTACGATGATAGCAAAGAAACTGCACATTCAAAACAATGTTGCGCAGGACAAGATATAATGGATGCGAAAAGAGTTGCTCAAAAATTAGGTATAGAACATAAAGTTTTTTACTACCAAGATAAATTCAAAGAAGGAGTGA
This sequence comes from Candidatus Pelagibacter sp., assembly GCA_045567135.1. Classification (GTDB taxonomy): domain Bacteria; phylum Pseudomonadota; class Alphaproteobacteria; order Pelagibacterales; family Pelagibacteraceae; genus Pelagibacter. Next base: position 16,739 of record JBJLDM010000031.1, on the reverse strand, counting down.
TAAATAATTTTGTTGAAAGTTATTTAAGTGGTGAAACGCCAATACCATGTGTGCAATGTAACAAAACAGTGAAATTTAATGATCTATTTGAAGAATCTAAAAAATTAAAAGCAGATGCTCTTGTAACAGGACACTATGTAAAAAGTGTTACTAATAATAATACGACAGATATGTACAGAGCAATTGATGAAAATCGAGATCAAAGTTATTTTTTATTTAGCACTACAAGAGAACAGTTAAATTATTTAAGGTTTCCTCTTGGAGGAATGTTAAAATCAGAAACAAGAGAAATTGCAAAAAAATTAGAATTAAATGTGGCTGAAAAACCGGATAGCCAAGATATTTGTTTTGTACCAAACGGTGATTATGTTTCTGTAATTCAAAAACTTAGACCAGATGCTTTTAAAAAGGGAAATATTAAAAATACACAAGGCAAAGTTGTTGGTGTACACGATGGAATTGTTAATTTTACTATAGGACAAAGAAAAGGAATAAAAATTGCCGCGAGCGATCCATTATATGTAGTAGACATAAATCCAGATTTAAATGAAATTATTGTTGGATACAAAAAAGAATTAATAAAAAAAGAAATTATATTAAAAAACATAAATTTATTATCAGATAAAAAAATATTTGATAAAGAGATTTTTGTAAAAGTAAGATCTACAGGAAGATTACTAAAATCAAAATTAAATTTGGAAAATGGGAAAGCTAAACTAAATCTTCTCGAAGATGAGTATGGTATTTCACCGGGTCAAGCATGTGTATTTTATTCAAAAGATAAAAATGGAGATAAAGTACTTGGTGGAGGCTGGATTGTAAAAAATTAACTTTGTTTTTTCCACATAAAAAAGGTTAATAAATAAAAACTAATTACTCCTACAAAGTAATTCCATTCTAGACCATGTTTGAAAAATTTAAGATTAAAACCTAAAAAATTGTCTCCAGGTAGACTTATTATAGGTATACTTATTATAGCAACAATAATTAAAGAGCTAACTAAAATAATTTTAGCAATTAATATTTTCTGATTTATAAAATTAAATAATTTTTTTCTAAATGAATATAAAACCGCAACTAAGTAGGCCTGCGCCACAACTTCAAAAATTATAAACATCAACATTATTACTCTTCTAAATAATTTATATAAATCGTAATCATATTTAACTCCTAAAAATATTGAATGAAGGACCAGGCAAATAGCAGAACCAATTCCAAAAAATAAAAATTTTTTGATTTGGTTATGGTCTCCATAAATTGATAGGACAATTTTTTTATTATGTATCCAATATTTTATTAATAAATAAGCTGTTAAAAACATTGCAGGTTTAAAAATTAAATAAGTTGGGAATACTCTCGCTGTTCTACTTATTGAAGCTCCACCATCAAAATACGGAATTGTGTTTACAAGTATGTCTTCATTACTAAACAATCCATGAAATTGAGTTATTAAAATTAAACATGCATTGATTGCAAAAAAAGGAACAATAAAAATCCATATACTTATGGATTTTACTTTATTTATACTATCCATTTTAAGCTAAATTACTTTTTCTTATTTTTTTTTCTAGCTCTTCTTTTTTTTGAGCCCATTTTTCTACGGCCTCTATGTTTTTTTGGGTACCCCATAATCTCCTTAATATTACAATTTTTATTGACTTATGTAATGGATATAGCATTGTCATTAAAACTTATCAAATTTTTTTATGAGCTATTCTTTTAAAACTTTTTTAAAACATACCGCGAAAGATTTTCATAATCAGTCAGTTAACCCGCCAGTAGTTAGGGCATCTACAATTATCTTTAAATCAATGGAAGATATTAGAAAAACTCAAAGTAGGTATAAAAAAGATCCAACAGGTGGTCATTTTGACTATGGAAGACAAGGAACTTCAACAACACATATACTTCAAAAAATATTGACAAAAATTGAAGAAAGTTATCATGTTTTTTTAACTCCAACAGGTTTTGGTGCAGTTTTTTTATCTATTATTAGTGTAGTACGTCCTGGTGATGAAATTTTAGTTTCTGATCCAGTTTATTCCCCAACACGTCGTTTAACACAAGATTATTTAAAAGATTATAATATTAAAACAATTTTTTATAATCCACATGATTTAAATACTTTAAAACAAAAAATAACAAAAAAAACAAAGCTAATTTTTGTTGAAAGTCCAGGAAGTAATTCTTTTGAATTTCAAGATTTGTCTAAAGTGATTTCAATAGCAAAAAAAAACAAAATATTTACTGCAATAGATAATACATGGGCTACACCATATTTTTTTAAACCAATGAAAATAGGCTTTGACATGTCAATTGTTTCAGCAACTAAATATTATTCTGGACATTCTGATGTTATGGGAGGAAGTTTAGCTGTTAATAAAAAAGTTTTTAAATATGTTGAAAAAGCAAATAAAGTGACTGGTTTAAGACTAGGTCCAGATGATGCATATTTGATTACAAGAGGTCTTAGAACATTAGATCTTCGTTTGGATAAACATCAAGAAAATGCAAGAAAAGTTGCAGCATTTTTATCTAAAAATAAAAAAATAAAACTTTTATACCCTTACAAAAAAGACTCCTTTAATTTTAGAATGTGGAAAAAGTATTACTCAGGTGCTTCGGGATTAATGGGCTTAAGAATCAAGTCAAAAAATAAAAAATCTATCCTTAAATTTGTAAATTCATTGAAATTATTTGGTTATGGTTATAGTTGGGGAGGCTTTGAAAGTCTCGCATTGCATCAAGAAATTCGAGAACAAGGTAATAGAAAATTTTTAAATTTAGCAAAAGATGAACATTTGGTAAGACTTCATATAGGTTTAGAGGATCCTAAAGATTTAATACTAGATTTAAAAAGATGTTTGAAATTTATTAAATGATTAAAAAAGATTTTTTCCCAAATAAAGCTGCCTTTGTAACTTTAATAGCTGCATGCTTAGTTGTTATAATTTCATTAGGAATTAGACAAACTTTTGGACTTTTTTTTTTTGATTTTGAGGTTGATCTTGGACGTACCCAAACTGATTTTGGATTTGCAATGGGTATACAGCTGCTTTTTTGGGGGCTGCTAGGTCCAGTTTTTGGAATCATTACTGATAAATATGGTGGAAAAATAGCTGTCTTTACAGGTTTTCTTTTTTATATAGCTGGAATTTATTTTTTAAATTATGGACCCAATACTGGATCTTGGTTTACATTTGATATTGGAATTTTAATTGGCATAGGTTTAGGAGCTACTGCAATAAGTATACCTGTTTCAATTGTAGCTAAACATTTTCCTTTAAATACAAGAACTATAGCAACAGGAATAGTTACTGCAGCGGGTTCCTTTGGATATTTTGTATCTCCATTGTATACAAGATATACGCTAATGGAATACGGTTGGAACACAACATTAATTATATTTTTATTTATGCTTATTGCAGGTCTGTTAATTTCTTTATTTATATCAACGCCTACTCAAGAACTTAAACAGGAAAACTATAATAAACAAACAGCGATGGAGGCAATTAAAGAAGCTTTTGCAAATAAAAGCTTTAACTATCTAACTTTGGGTTTTTTTGTTTGTGGGTGGCATATAGCGCTAGTCGCAACTCATATACCTATGCATATAAGAGATAAAGGGCTTGAAGATTGGACTGCAACAGCAATTCTAGCTCTTATAGGATTATTTAATGTTTTTGGTACTTTAAGCAGTGGATATCTATCTACAAAAATCAGTAAAAAAAAATTGTTAAGTGCAATTTATTTATTAAGAGGAGTTTCACTAATATATTTTGTCTTTATGCCCCCAAGTGTAGTTAATGCTTTAATTTTTGGAATAACTTTTGGTTATCTATGGTTAGCTACTGTTCCACCAACAAATGGAATAGTTGGACATATTTTTGGGACAAAATATATAACTTTATTATATGGATTTGTGTTTTTAAGCCATCAAGTTGGATCATTTCTTGGAGCGTATCTTGGTGGTTTATTTCATGATTTGTATGGTACTCTTAATTATGCCTGGTACATTTCTATAGCTTTATCTTTATTTGCTGGGTTGATACATTTACCAATAAAAGAGAAAGCAATTGAAAGACCACAAATCGCATAATCTGAAATTTAATTCTTATTTGGATAAGTTATACAATTCAAATAAGAGGTTAATTATATATAAAGTTAAAGATGGCTATAATTTATATACTGATTTTTCTAAAAAAATTATTTTAACAAATAAAAATATTAATAATTTTTTTAATTTACTTAAAAAAAATAAAAAATATAAAAAAGAAACAGATCTTTATATTGGTTTTTTTGGATATGAAATTCTCTGTAATATTCTAAATATAAAAATAAGTAATCAAAAAAAATTAAATTTTTACAAAGGTATATTTTATAAACCTGAAACATTGATTAAAATAAGAAAAGACATAAAAGTTTTTTCAACAAAAAAAAATATAAAATTTAAAAAATATTTTAATCAGACAAAAATTTTAAGTTCATTTAAATTAAATATAAATTATTCAAAATATAAAAAAATATTTGATTTATTTTCAAAAAAAATAAAACAAGGTGAAACTTATCAAATAAAAATTTGTACGAAGTACAAAAATAAATCAATAATTAACCCAATTAATTTTTTCTGGAAATTAATGAAGGTGAATTCCTCTCCCGAATCTTTTATGATTAGAGATAAAGATTTTTCAATTGTTAGTTGTTCCCCTGAAACTTTAATAGATAAAAAGGGAAAAATTATAATAACAAAGCCTATAGCAGGAACTTTAAAAAAAAATAATAAATTGAATAAAAATAAAGCTTTAAAATTCTTTAGATCTAACAACAAAGAAACAAAAGAACATAACATGATTGTTGATATGGAAAGAAGTGATCTTTCAAAAATTTGTATTTCAAATTCAGTAAAAATTTTAAAAAAAAAATATGTAGAAGAATATAAGCATCTTTTTCATTATGTAACAAATATTCAAGGAAAATTAAAAAATAATATAAATCTAAAAGATATAATAAAAGCTATGATGCCGGGAGGTTCTGTAATTGGATGTCCAAAAATTAGAACTATAGAACTGTTAAACAAACAAGAAAAAGAAGACAGAAATATCTTTACTGGAAGTTTTGGCTATATAAAATTTAATCACGATATGAGATTCAATATAATTATAAGATCAATATTAAATTATAAAAATATATCAGAAATATCAGCAGCCTCAGGCGTTGTATTAGATAGTTCTTCTAGAAAAGAATTTAATGAAAATTTTATTAAAGCAAAATCTTTACTGGAACTTTACAAATGATTTATATAATTGATCATCAGGACTCTTTTACATGGAATGTTGTCCATCAATTTTCAAACTTTGACAAGGTTTATTGTACTAATTACTTTGATATTAATAAAAAAAAATTAGATCAATCTGATGTAATTGTTTTATCACCTGGCCCAGGATCTCCAAAAGACTATCCATTAACTTCAAAAATTTATAAAAAGTATAAAGGAAAAAAGAAAATAATTGGAATTTGTTTAGGTTACCAATTAATATTGTTTAATGAAAAAGGAAAAATAGTTCAGCAGAAAAACATATATCACGGGTATCAATCTAAGGTAAAAGTAACAAATGAAAGTAAGTTATTTAAAAAAAATAAGTTATTTAATGTAGGTAGATATCATTCTTTAAAATTATATGAACCTTATAAATCAAATAATTTAAAAATAACCATGCGATGTAGTAAATCAAATATACCAATGGCTATTGAAGATATAAAAAACAATATCTATGGTTTTCAATTTCACCCAGAATCTTTTTTAACTGAAAATGGTAAAATTATTATTAAAAAAATCTTATCGGCATAAAGATCTAAAAGAAATTAAGTTTAAAGATCTTTGGAACTCTAGAGGAGTTTTTACAACTATGAGAGTTTTAGGAAAACCTCCAAAAATTTTATTTTTTAAAAAGCATATTGATAATTTATTTAAATCTTTAAAAGTTTATAAAATTAATAAGAAAAATATTAAAAAAAATATTCTTAATTTGATTAAATTAAACATTAATAAAAATATAAATCATGATCATTTATTTAGAGTAGCTGTAAATAATAAAATGATATCTGTTTCATTAAGAAAGAGAATAAAGCCAAAACTGAATTTTACCCTTAAATTGATTGATTATAAAAGAATAGATCCAGAATATAAAAACTTAAAATATAAAAAAATTTTAAGTTATTTAAAAAAAATGGATACAAGTAAATCAGATATAGCTTTGTATAAAGATAATAAAATATTAGAAACTGGAACTTCTAACCTTTTATTTATAAAAAAAAATAAAATATATTCACCCCAAAATGATTTTTACAAAGGAACTACTCTTAATTTTTTTTTTGAAAAATTGAAAAAAATAAGAAAAAAGAATATTTTTATTGATTCACTTTCTGCTTATGATGAAATCATTGTTATTGGATCAGGTAAAGGTGTAGTTTCTGTAAATTCTATTGAAAAACCATTTTGGAAAAGAAAAAGTTTAAAAAACTATAGAATTTTATCCATGATTTATCAAAAAGCTGTTACGAACTGTCCTCTATATAACAGTTGATCTATTTTGACATCTATACTACATACTTTCATCTAGGGGGAAATAATCATAATGATATCAGTAAATCCATTTGCAATTTTAGCAGAATCTGTATCACCAATATACATGCAGTCTTTTGTTATATTAATGATAGTTCTGATTGTTGCTGGAACCCTTGTAGATATTATTCATAAAAAAAATGTTAAATATTTTTTTGAAAATGCAAAAAAAGCAAAATTATCTGCTACAAAAAAGTTAAGTACAGGAGAAAGAATATCTGTAATTTCTAAAACAATTGTAAGTGATATAGCTACCACTTCTGAACTTGGAGCAGGAAAAAGAAGAGCGGCTCATTTACTTGGAATGTATGGAACAATTTTATTCTGGGTAGGATCAGCAATAATGATTTTTTGCTACTCAAGCTCATCCTCAGCCACTCCATCATTTTGGCCAATCATTTGGCATGTAGGAGCTATCATGACAGTTATAGGGGGAGGATGGTTTTGGTTTTTTTTAAGAGTAGATGTTTATTCAGAAGCTCAACCTTGGTACAGAATTATAAAAGCAGATTTATTTGTTCTTGCTCTTGTAGCTTCATCTTTGTTTGGCTTAATTTGGTCCTATTTACAATCTTTAAATTTAAATGATAGATTGGGATGATAAAGTATTTTTAGTTTTATTTATTGTATCAAATCTAGTTTTATTTGGTGGAGTATATTGGTCTAAATTTGCACATATGTTTTATAAACCTGGTGCAGCAATACAGAAAAATTTGGCAGAAGCTGATGGATCTAGAGACAATTTGCCGCCTGAATCAGATGCGCCAAAACAATTTGGATTAGGTATAAGTAGGGAGAATCCAAAACATTATTAATATGATCTTGAAAGGAATAAAATAAATTATGTCAACTTTTGTATACATGACGCGTTGCGATGGCTGTGGTCACTGCGTTGATATTTGCCCATCTGATATAATGCACATTGATGAAACTATTAGACGTGCAAAAAATATTGAACCAAATTTTTGTTGGGAATGTTATTCATGTGTTAAGGCTTGCCCTAATCACGCAATAGATGTTCGAGGTTATGCTGACTTTGCACCTATGGGTCACAGTGTAAGAGTAAGAAGAGAAGAAGAAAAAGGAACAATCTCTTGGAAAATTAAATTTAGAAATGGAACTGTAAAAGATTTTGTTTCTCCTATTACTACAAAACCTTGGGGGAAATTTATTCCAAAACTTGCAGATGGTGAAAAACCTAACCAAGGAGAAATAAATTCACAAATTCTTTATTCAGAACCTGAGGGTTTAAATACTAAAAAAGAATTACCCAAAGTAGAAAAAAGTGCTTTTAAAAAAGGTGTTTATTATTAATGTCTAAAAAAACTATCTTTGAAGATTGTGATGTTTTAGTTGTAGGTGGAGGAATGGCCGGAACAGGCGCTGCTTTTGAAGCAAGACATTGGGGGAGAGATCTAAAAATTATTTGTGTTGAAAAAGCCAATATAGATAGAAGCGGTGCTGTTGCTCAAGGTTTATATGCAATCAACTGTTATATGGGAATGCAATGGGATGAAAATCAACCTGAGGACCATGTCAGGTATGCTCGTAATGATTTAATGGGGATGGTGAGAGAAGATCTAGGTTATGACATGGCTCGACACGTAGACTCAACGGTACATATGTTTGATGAATGGGGTTTACCTATGATGAAAAATGAAAAAACTGGACGTTATTTAAGAGAAGGTAAATGGCAGATAATGATACATGGGGAGAGTTATAAACCAATTGTCGCTGAAGCAGCCAAAAAATCTGCTGATAAAATATATAATAGAATTATGATTACTCATCTTCTTATGGATGAAACAAAAGAAAATAGAGTAGGTGGAGCAGTAGGATTTAACATGAGAACAGGAGACTACTATGTCTTTAGAGCAAAAACAGTAATAGTTGCAGCAGGCGGAGCATCACATATATTTAAACCAAGAGCTGTTGGTGAAGGTATGGGTAGAACTTGGTATGCACCTTGGAGCAATGGTTCTGCTTATGCATTACCAATTGCTGTTGGCGCTAAAATGACTCAAATGGAAAATAGAATTGTTTTATGTAGATTTAAAGATGGGTATGGACCAGTGGGTGCATATTTTCTTCATTTAAAAACTTACACTCAAAATGCTAATGGAGAAAATTATGAAAAAAAATGGTATGAGCATACTAAAGAAATGGTCGGTGAATATATAGATCATCATCCAACACCAACTTGTTTACGTAATCATGCTTTTATCCAAGAAACAATGGCAGGTGGTGGACCAATTCATATGGTCACTACAGAAGCATTTCAAGATCCACATTTAGAAACAGTTGGATGGGAAAATTTCTTAGGAATGACAGTTGGACAGGCAGTTGTATGGGCATCGCAAAATATTGATCCAAAATATACTAATCCTGAATTAACTACATCAGAACCATATGTTATGGGTTCACATGCAACATGTTCGGGAGCGTGGGTGAGTGGTCCAGAAGATCTTTCACCTCCAGAATATTTTTGGGGATATAATAGAATGTTAACTGTTGAAGGTCTTTTTGGAGCAGGAGATACAGTAGGTGGAAGTGCTCATAAGTTTTCGTCTGGTTCTTTTACTGAAGGTCGTTTAGCTGCAAAAGCTGCAGTAAAATACATACAAGATAAAAAAGCTGAAGAGATCAAGGTATCTGACACACAGTGTGAAAATTTTAAAGAGATTATCTATAAACCATTAGAGAATTATACTGTTGGTAGAAATGAAATTACAGGAGGTACGGTATCTCCAAGCTATATTTCTCCAATTCAAGGACTTCAAAGACTTCAAAGAATTATGGATGAATATGTAGGTGGTATAGCTACGAACTATATGACCAATGCTAATATGCTTAAAAAAGGGTTAGAGCTACTTCAATGGCTACAGGAAGATTTGGAAAATGTTGGTGCTGAAGACTATCATCAATTAATGCGTGCCTGGGAGTTAAAACATCGAGCTCTTACTTCGCAGTGTGTTACAGAACATACGATGTTCCGTGAAGAAACACGTTGGCCAGGTTACTATTATAGAGGAGATCATTTAAAACTAGATGACGAAAATTGGCATTGTTTAACAGTATCAAGAAGAGACCCTAAGACTGGTAAATTTACTTTAGAAAAAGTTCCTGTTTATCATATTGTAGATGAAAAAGAGAAAAAACAAGCTTCTTAAAATATAATATAAATCTAATGAGCATTATAGATAAGTCTGACGAAGAATTAATAAAAATTGCTGAACCAATTTGGGATAATTTAATAAAATCATCAAATATTAAAGATTACGGCGGTTTTACCAAAGATCTATCATCTCAGATGCTTTATGGAGCTAATGAGGTTGAGCTTGGCAAGCAATGGGCTAACAATGAACTTATATCCACATTGTCTGAAGGATGTAAGGCATTTGGCTGTATTAGAAGAGGCTTGTATGTCACGGTACTATATAAACAGACTAGCACTAAGATACCTGGAGAGTTTTTAGGTCGACTTGTCCTCGGTGAAGAAGGTGATCAAATTAAAGTTTTTGGTGCTACAATCTTTTAAAAATTTTTTAAATTTTTAAAAAATCTGCTTGCAAAATTTTAAAACCAGGTGTAATTCCTGATTATGCTTAATAAATTTCAAAAAAATATTAAAACTTATGTTAAGCAACTTCCAAATTTTCAATCATTTATTAATGCAAAATCAGCACTTTATTTTGGTTTAGCAGCCTACTGGGGCGTTATTATTTTTGGAACATTTTTTAATATTTAATCAAATAGTTGACATTAATATTTTAGAGGAATAATTAGATGTTATGGAGTATTTTCTTCCAATAGCAGAAGTTTATGTAAGCCTTCCATTTATATTTTTATTAAGTTTAGTAGTTGGAATTTTATCAGGATTATTTGGAGTGGGTGGAGGTTTTTTAATGACTCCATTTTTAATATTTTTGGGTGTACCACCAGTATATGCTGTTCCAAATGAAGCTAATAATATTTTAGGAACATCAATATCTGGATCTACCACTCATTACTTAAAAGGAACTTTAGATTACAAAATGGGACTTATGATTGTAGTTGGAGGTGGAGCTGGAACATTACTTGGAATTTTAACTTTTACATATTTTCAAGATATTGGAAAAATTAATATCGTTATATCTTTAGCTTATATGTATATTTTAGCAATAATTGGAACAATGATGCTTGTTCAGGGTGTTACAGAAATAGATAGAGCAAGAAAAAAAATAATTATTAAAAAAAAATTACATGATCACTATTGGATACATGGACTTCCATTCAGAATGAGATTTAAAAAATCAAAATTATATGAAAGTATTTTTACCCCCATCATAATTGGATTAATAGTAGGATTTATTGCTGCTATAATGGGCGTAGGAGGAGCGTTTATTTTAGTTCCAGCTATGATTTATATAATTGGAATGCCAACAAAATTAATTCCTGGTACATCTTTGTTTGTTACAATTTTTATTAGCGCCATAGTTACCATTCTTCATGCTTTCAACTATGGTTCAATTGATTTAATTTTAGTTACTGTATTAATTTTAGGTTCAATCTTAGGTGTTCAGTTTGGACAAAAAATAGGAGAAAAATTTGATAGCTCACAATTTAAAACAATTTTAGCAGTGCTGCTTTTATTAGTAGGAATAGCAATAGCTTATGATACTTTTTTTGCTGAAGAAATTGTTAAAGAAAATTTAAACAACGGCGCTCAATCATTAGATCCATTAGCACAATTTGTAAGAGATTTATCAATAAACGTCCCGATTTTGTACGGCATGTTTTCAATCGTTTTAGCCTTAGTTCTAGGAGTTGCAGCAGCGATAATTAGAAGATTTTTCTCAAATTTGAGAAAAAAATATATAAATAAGCCATCACCTGCTTCACAAAAGTAATTTATAATTTTGTTTAATTTTGTTAAAAAAGTCTATGAAAAAGTTATTTATATTAATATTTTGCTTAATAAGTTTTCAATCTGTTGCATCAGAAAAGAAAACCACATTTAATGAAGAAGTGTTTAATAATGCTCAATCTGAAGGTAAAATTGTTGTTGTAAGTTCTTGGATAAAATATTGCAGTTCTTGCGCAAGCCAAATGAAAGTACTAAATAAAGCTAAAGATGATTTTCAAAATATTATTTACTTAAATTTTGACGTGAGGAATAAAGAGATTTCAAAACTATTAAATGTTCAGTATCAAACAACACTTTTAATATTTAAAAAAAATAAAGAAATTTACCGAAGTGTAGGAGAAACAAGTAAGTCTGAAATATATAGAGCTATAGAGAAATCACTTTCTAACAATCTTTCAATTTCAATAAATTCTAAGGTATCAATTGGTTCTTAAATCTTAAGCACTTCTATATAACTTGGTCATAACAAATTCTTTATGACCTAAAGCTTCAGCGCAGGTTAGTCTTCCATTGGCAACTCTTATAGTTGCTTTTACTAATTCATCTCCTGCTTGATCTAAATTCATTTGACGAGATAATATTTTAGAAACATCAACATCTATATGTTCACTCATGGTCTTAACTGTTAATGGGTTTGCAGTAAGCTTAATTACAGGTTCAATTGGATTTCCAATAATATTACCCTGACCTGTAGGGAAGAGATGTATATTAAATCCACCCGCCGCTTGTAAAGTTACACATTCTGCTGCTGCAGATGAAGTGTCCATAAAGTACAAACCTTTACCTTTTGTTGGTTCTTCTGCAGGTTCTAATACATCAATAAACTGTCTTGATCCAATTTTTTGAAAATTTCCAAATGCTTTTTCTTCAATCGTGGTAAGGCCTCCAGCAATATTTCCAGCTGTTGGCTGACTTTCTGAGAGGTCATCAGTTGCTTCTTTTAAAATGAAATCATTATAATCATTCCATGTTTTTAAAAATTTTTTTTGTGCTTCTGGAGTTTTTCCTCTTTTAGCACAAACTTGTTCCGCACCAGTTAACTCTGAAGTTTCACCAAAACACAAATGAACTCCAAGAGGTTCTAATTTATCCATTAGATTTCCTACTGTGGGATTAGAAGCAAGTCCAGATGTTGTATCAGACTCTCCACATTTTACTGAAATCCACAAATCACTCATAGGACATTCTTCTCTTTGTTTTTCAGATGCCCACATAGAAAGTTCTTGTGCTTTCTTCGAAACTTTAGCGATAGTATCAATATCCCCAACACCTTCGATACTAAATCCTTCAACTGGTTTTCCAGTTTTTGCAATTGCATCAACTATTCTTTTTGTCCATTTAGGTTCAATTCCAATAACTATAACTGCGGCAACGTTAGGATTTTTTCCTGTACCGATCATAGTTCTAAAATGCAATTCTAAATCTGCACCAAACTGAAGTCGACCGTAAGAATGAGGTAGTGCAATAGTACCTTTAATATTATTAGAAACAGCCTCAGCACAAGCATTTGAAATATCATCAACAGGTAAAATAATCACATGATTTCTAGTACCAGCTCTACCATTTTCTCTTTTATAGCCTAAAAAACTTTTTGGAATTTCCATATTACCATTTCTTTGTTTTTACATTATGAACATGTACATGTTCACCTTTTTTAATTGTCTTTACTACTTTACCAATATCATGACCATATTTTAAAATTGTATCGCCTTCGTTTAGATCAACCATTGCAATTTTATGACCCAAAGGGATTTCGTTTTTTGACTGAATTTTGGTAGATTTATCATTTTCCATGATCCAGCAATTACAATCTTGGTTAGGAGTGATTTTTTCAATAACCACAACACCTACGTTGTCTTTTTCATCATGTATAATAATATCAGTATTTGCCATTGTGACGATTTCTTTGTTTGAAATTTGATAAACTTTATATATTAATCGTGCTCATTAACAAAATAAAAAATTATATAAAGAAAGAAAGAATTTAAAAATGACCAAAATGACAACGGAAGAAGCTTTTATTAAAGTTCTTCAAATGCATGGAATAGAACATGCTTTTGGAATTATTGGTTCAGCATTTATGCCAATATCAGATTTATTTCCAAAAGCTGGCATTACATTTTGGGATGTTGCGCATGAAACCAATGGTGGATTAATAGCAGATGGTTACACAAGAGCTACTGGTAAAATGTCTATGGTTATTGCTCAAAACGGACCAGGTATAACTGGTTTGGTAACACCAATTAAAACTGCTTACTGGAATCATACACCATTATTATTAGTGACTCCTCAAGCAGCAAATAAAACAATGGGACAGGGTGGCTTTCAAGAAGTTGAACAAATGAATTTATTTAAAGATATGGTTTGTTATCAGGAAGAAGTGAGAGACCCATCAAGAATGGCCGAAGTTTTGAATAGAGTTGTTGAAAAAGCAATAAGAGGTTCTGCTCCAGCTCAAATTAATGTACCAAGAGATTATTGGACTCAAGTAATTGATATTGAACTTCCACCTATTGTTAGATTTGAAAGACAAGGTGGTGGAAAAGAAGCAATCAATAAAGCTGCTAAATTATTATCTGATGCTAAATTTCCTGTAATTTTATCTGGCGCAGGTGTTGTTATCGGTAATGCAATAGATGATTGTAAAAAGCTTGCAGAAAAGTTAGATGCACCAGTTTGCAGCGGATATCAACATAATGATAGTTTTCCAGGAAGTCATCCTCTTGCAGTTGGACCTTTAGGTTACAATGGTTCAAAAGCAGCAATGCAATTAATTTCTAAGGCAGACGTAGTGTTAGCATTAGGAACAAGGTTAAATCCATTTTCAACATTACCAGGATATGGGATAGATTATTGGCCCAAAAATGCAAAAATAATTCAAGTAGACATGAACCCAGATAGAATTGGTTTAACAAAAAAAGTAACAGTTGGTATTGCTGGAGATGCAAAAATGGTTTCACAACAAATATTAGCCAAATTAAACTCTAGCGCTGGAAACAATGGAAGAGAAGAAAGAAAAAATTTAATTCATCAAACGAAATCAGCTTGGTTGCAAACTTTAACAGGTTTGGATCATGAAGAAGATGATCCTGGAACTGTGTGGAATAAAGAAGCAAGAGAAAGAGACAAAGATAGAATGTCGCCAAGGCAAGCTTGGAGAGCAATTCAAGAAGCTATTCCAAAGGATGCTATTATATCTAGTGATATAGGAAACAATTGTGCAATTGGAAATGCTTACCCAACATTTGAAACTGGAAGAAAATATTTAGCACCTGGTTTATTTGGTCCTTGTGGATATGGTTTTCCATCAATTTTAGGAGCAAAGATTGGATGTCCTGACACTCCAGTGATAGGTTTTGCAGGAGACGGAGCTTTTGGAATAAGTATGAACGAAATGAGCTCTTGTGCAAGAAAAGAATGGCCATCAATCACTATGGTTGTTTTTAGAAATTATCAATGGGGAGCGGAAAAAAGAAATTCAATTTTATGGTTTGAAGACAATTTTGTTGGCACAGAACTTGATCCGGAATTAAGTTACGCAAAAGTTGCTAATGCATGTGGTTTAAAAGGTGTTAGCGTTAAAACGATGGAAGAAACTACAAAAGCAATAAAGCAATCTTGTGAAGATCAAAAAAAAGGTATTACAACTTTTATAGAGATTATTTTAAATCAAGAGTTAGGGGAACCTTTTAGAAGAGATGCAATGAAAAAACCAGTTAAAGTTGCTGGTATTAAAAAAGAAGACATGAAAGTTCAAAAAACTAATTTTTAATATTTAATCATCTTTAATTAGTTTCATTGTTTTTCTAGGATAGTCCCAAATTTTTAATTCATAAGAATTATCATTTCGCCACTTTTTTACTTCGTCTTTCCAAATAGGACAATTAATACATGTTAAAAAATGTGGATATTTATTATTGTGTTTGTATTCATATAACCCAGTAATAATTGACAAAGTTATCAAGATAGATGAGACAAATTTTATTATAAAATTATCAATTTCTCTTAGTTTTAAAACAATAAAAATTAAGAATATACCAGGAATTAAAGCATATCTACCTTGCACTTGCATACCTTTCGAAGCATATATAGCTAAAAAACTTTGAACTATAAAAAAAATTATTAAATAAAATAAAACTTTATTATCAACTATTTTTTTAAAAAAAACTATTATAAATAAAAAAAATATAATTGAACTTAAAGCTACAATTAAATTAACATGAAAAAAATTTTCAATGCCAAAGTATATACTTTGAGTTAAATCTCTTCCAAGAAAAGATTTGTAAACTGAATTATATAAAAAAACTTATAATTTTTTCTAATGATATATTGTATCTATGAGCATCACCAATACTTTCAAGGTTATTAATTTTAATAAATATAAAAATACAAGTTTGAATAAAACTCCCAATAAAAATTGAAACCAAATTTAAAAAGTTCAATTTATTTTTTTCTTTAATATATTTGATTAAAAAAAAAGGAGCAAAAATACACGAAGTAATAGAACTTAATGTTGATATAAAAAGAACAAGACTTGATGATTTTGAATAAAAATTGTTAGTATTTGCTTGAAAAAAAATCATTAAAACAATTAAAGTAAAATATACTTGTGATGTTAAAGTATTTAACCAAACTTCAGCCACCATCGGTGGCGAAACTAAAACAATTAATACTGTAGCAATCTTTTCAAAATTTGTTTTTAAAAAAATAGAATTTTGAAAAATTATGAATGAAAATAAATATATTTTTACAAGAAAAGCAAAATATACTGTAACATAGGGAGAAAATTCCAAGGGAACAAATGTTGCAAAGACCGATGCTATATTTGGCCAAAGATTAAAGTAACCATGTTCAGTTAGAATTTGAAATAAACCTGATATAGGTCCATTTAAATAAGAGTTGTAAAACCAATCTGATCCTTCTTCCGCAACAAATCGACCATTTAAAAAAATAAAAGGACTCTTAAAAAAAGCTAATAAAATTATTACTATAAATAAAATTATTTTATAATTTGTAGTTAAATTAAATTTATTTGAAGATGATGTTAACATTTTTTTGAGAATTATGTTTTTTAAGATTGTTATTTTCCACGCAAAATTTTTTATATTTTAAAAATTTAACTTTATTATAAATTTTATTAATATTATTATTTTCAATAATTAACACCGGTTTATCTCTTTTTAAAACTGGCATTATTGAGCTTACTATATC
>JBJLDM010000030.1:0-31984 GCA_045567135.1 Candidatus Pelagibacter sp. | reverse complement strand
GTGCCATTTATAGGAGTTGAGGTCAAAGGTTCAAAAAGGTGGCTTGATTTTCTTTTTTTACCAAGGTTTCAACCAATTGAGTTATTAAAACCTTTTGTAATTGTTATGATTGCTTCAATTCTTAGCTCAAAAAATAAAAACAATTTATATTTAAAATATTTTTTAAGTTTTTTATTAATACTACCAATAATAATTTTATTAATATCCCAACCTGATATTGGTCAAACAATTTTAATTTTTTTTACATGGCTATCCTTGATATTTGTATCAGGAATTAATTTATTTTTATTTTTTGTTTTTTTTGGTTTTATGATTTCAATAATTTTATATTTAATATTTTTTGTTTCTAGATTTGAGTATATTCTTATAAGAAATTAACTCTTTTTTTGATCCTTCTTCAGGAAATAATTATCAATCAGAAAAAGCATCTGAAGCAATAATAAATGGTGGGTTTTTTGGAAAAGGTATTGGAGAAGGTGTTCTGAAAAATAAAGTTCCAGAAGCACATACAGATTATATCGTATCTGTTATTTCTGAAGAATTTGGAGTAGTAATGATTTTTTTACTGTTGGTAATATTTTTATTTTTTATTTATCATATTTTTAGAAAATTATATTTTATTAATAATAATAAGGTAAAATTAATTATCCTTGGCTCAAGTGTAATAATTCTTTTTCAATTTTTAATTCACATAGGTGTAAATATTAGAATGTTTCCGACAACTGGAATGACTTTGCCATTTTTAAGTTATGGGGGTTCGTCAATAATTAGTACCTCTATACTTTGTGGTATAATACTCAACCTTACAAAGAAAAATCTTTTGAGATGAAAAAAAAAATTTTGATTAGCACAGGGGGTTCAGGAGGGCATGTAATTCCTGCAATTATTTTTCATGATCATTTAAAAGAAAAATTTGATGTTTTTTTAACAACCGATAAAAGAGGTGAGAGATTTATCAGTAAAGATAAATATACTTTGAGCATAATAGATGTACCTCAATTAACAAAAAATTTTTTTAAAATACCTTTTAATTTAATTTTTTTTTTGACATCAATTTTAAAATCAATTTTTTTTATTAAAAAAAATAAAATAAGAACGGTTATTTCTACGGGAGGATATATGTCCTTACCTGTTTGTATAGCTGGTAAAATTTTAAATTGTAAAATTTTTTTATTTGAACCAAATATGATAATTGGGAGAGCAAATTTATTTTTTTTAAAATATTGCTATAAAATTTTTTGCTATACAGATCAAATAAATAATTTTCCAAAAAAATATAATGAAAAGTTAGAGTTAATCTACCCCTTGTTAAGGAAGGAAGTTTATAATGAAACAAAAAATTCAAAATTTAAATTTGATAAAAAAATTAACATTTTGATAGTTGGTGGAAGTCAAGGGGCAGATTTTTTACAGAATAATCTTAAAAATTGTATGATTAAACTTTCAAAAAATTTTGAAATATATGTAAATCATCAAATTAATGAAAAAAATTATAAAAATTTAGAAAATTTTTATAAAGAAAATCAAATAAAATTTAATTTGTTTAATTTTGAAGAGTCTTTAACAGAATTAATAAAAAAAAACTGATTTATGCATCACTAGATCAGGGGCGTCCAGTTTAGCTGAACTGGTTTACTTAAATATTCCATTTATTACTATACCGTTTCCTTATGCAAAAGATAATCATCAATTTTATAATGGAAATTTTTATAAAAACAAAAATTGTTGCTGGTTGTTAGAACAGAAGAGCATAAAAGATAATGAAATTTTTAATTTAATTATGAATATAACTAATGATCATCAAGATGTTGAATTAAAGATAAATCAAATGCAAAAAATTAGTTATCAAAACACATGGAATAATATAAACCAAAAATTGTTAAGCATAATAAATGAAAATTGAATTAGCTAAATCTGAAATTATCCATTTTATAGGAATCGGTGGCATTGGAATGAGTGGCCTTGCTTTAATTATGAAGGGTATGGGATTTAAAATTCAAGGTACTGATATTTCCTCAAATAAAAATATTGAAAGATTAAAAAAAAATAATGTTAAAATTATTATCGGACATGCCAAAAAAAATATTAATAAGGCAACTATCATAGTAATTTCTTCAGCTATTAAAAATAATAATCCAGAAGTTTTATTTGCTAAAAAAAAACAATTACCAATTTATAAAAGAGGTGACATGCTAGGACATATTACATCTTTAACAAAAAATATAACAGTAGTGGGCTCGCATGGAAAAACGACAACTACATCACTTATTTCGGGGATTTTTTCCAAGACAAAATTGGATCCCACAATAATAAATGGAGGGGTTATTAACTCTCTAGATAATTCAGCAAAGCTGGGTAAAAGTAAATGGAGTATATTAGAACTAGATGAGTCAGATGGAAGTTTTATAAAAGTTTTACCTACATATTCTATTATTACAAATATAGATAGAGAGCATATGGATTATTACAAATCAATGGATAATTTGTTCAGATTATTTCAAGAATTTATTGGTAAGGTTCCATCATTTGGTAAATCATTTATTTGTTTAGATGATAAAAATAACAAAACTCTTATAGAAAAGATTAAATTTAAAAACTTTTACACTTATGGCATAAATAAAAAATCTCAATTTCAAATTAAAAATATTTACCAATCAAAAAGTTATTCCAAATTTGATTTAACTATAAGATTACAAAGTAAAAAAAATACTTTAATTAAAAATATAAAAATCCCATTAATAGGATTGCATAATATAAGAAATGCTACAGCTGCTGCAGCAGTTTCATGGACAATAGGAATTTCAAAGGATATTATAAAAAAAGGTTTAAATGAATTCAAAGGTGTTCATAGAAGATTTAATAAAATATTTAAATTTAGAGGTGTAGAATTTTTTGATGATTAT
Organism: Candidatus Pelagibacter sp.; assembly: GCA_045567135.1. Classification (GTDB taxonomy): domain Bacteria; phylum Pseudomonadota; class Alphaproteobacteria; order Pelagibacterales; family Pelagibacteraceae; genus Pelagibacter. Next base: position 29,081 of record JBJLDM010000030.1, on the reverse strand, counting down.
GCGCATCATCCTAGTGAAATTAAAGAAGTTTTAAATGGTGTCAAAGATGTTTACAAAGAAGAAAGTATAATTTGTATATTTCAACCCCATAGAATTTCTAGATTAAAAGATCTTAAAAAAGAATTTACACTCTCATTTAAAAAAGCAGATCAAGTAATTTTATGTCCAATATATGCAGCAGGAGAAAAGATTAGGTTAGGATTTAATTATTATAATTTTGCCAAAAATATTGCTAAAAACTCAAAAGTTAAAATTTTTTTAGTTAAAGATAAATTAAGTTTAGCAAAATTTATTAAACAGAATATTTACGGAAAAAAAATTGTAATAGGAATGGGAGCAGGGTCAATTTCTAATTGGATAAAAGACTTACCAAATTTGATATAATGGAAAAAGATACGTTAGAAAGTTTTTCAAAAAAAATTAATAGTAAATTTTTATTTGATTATGATTTAAAAAAATCAAATTGGTTTAATATAGGAGGAAAGGCTAAGGGTTATTTTAAACCAGACACATTAGATGATTTGGTTTTATTTTTAAAAAAATTTGGAGAAAAAGAGAGAGCTTTCGTTTTAGGTGCGGGTTCTAATATTTTAATGACTGATAAAAAGTTTGATGGAGTTGTGATAAAATTAGGAAGAAATTTTTCTAATTTATCTTTACTTCCAAACAAAATTATTGTGGCAGGTAGCGCTGCAACTGATAAGAAATTATCTGAATTTGCAATGGATAATAATATTGGAGGTTTTGAGTTTTTATCTTGTATACCTGGAACCGTTGGAGGTGGATTAAGAATAAACTCTGGTTGTTTTGGATCAGAATTTAAAGATATTTTAGTTTCTGTTCAAGTGATAGATAAAAAAGGTAATATTAAAACAATTCCATCTTCAAGTATAAAATTTGGATATAGACAAAGCCCCTTGGACAAAGACTTTATTTTTTTGAGCGCTTCATTTAAAGGGAAAATTAAAGAAAAAAATGAAATAGAAAAAATAATTAAAAAATTAAAAACACAAAAAGATGAAGCTCAACCTACAAAAATTAAAACAGGGGGGAGTACATTTAAGAATCCTGTAGAACAAACAGATATTAAAGTATGGGAACTAATAAAAAAATCTGTACCTTTAGAAAGTAAATTTGGCGATGCTAAAATTTCATATAAACATTGTAATTTTCTTGTTAACTCAAATGAAGCAACATTCGATGATATGAAAAAAATTAATCGAATTTGTTAGAAAAAATGTAAAGTTGAAAACTGGTATAAAATTAGAGACTGAAATTGAAATAATTGAATAAATGAAAAAAAAAAAAATACTAATTTTAGGGGGAGGAATATCAAAAGAACGTGAAATAAGTTTGGAAACAGTCAAACAAGTAAATAAGGTTTTAAAAAAAAAATATTGGACTGTATTAAGTGAACCAAACGATAATTTAATTAAAAATATTAAAAAATTTAAACCAAACATAATTTTTAATGCATTGCACGGCAGATTTGGGGAGGATGGCTATATACAGTCAATTTTAGAAAGTTTAAAAATTAAATATACTCATTCAGGGGTTTTATCTTCATCAATTGCAATGGATAAAATAATATCCAAAGAAATATTTATTAAAAATAAAATTTTAACACCCAAATACTTCAAATTTATTTTTGATAGTAATATTTTAAAAAAAAACAAAATAATAAATAAAATAAAACTAAAGTTTAAATTTCCTGTAATAATTAAGCCAATAAATGAAGGATCAAGCGTAGATGTATTTATTTGTTCAGAAAAAAATTTAATTAATAATTTAAAAAAATTAAAAAAATATAAAGAAATATTAATTGAAGAATATATAGGAGGTAGAGAAATTCAAGTTGCGATACTAGGTAAAAAAAAACTAGGAGCAATAGAATTAAGGCCAAAAAGAAAATTTTATGATTATAAAGCAAAATATAGTTTAAGCGCAAAGACGGAACATTTAATTCCAGTAAATTTAAGTTCAAAAAATATGAATAAAGTTTTAGATATTTCGCTAAAAGCTCATAATTGTCTTGGATGCAGAGGAGTAACAAGATCTGACTTTAAATTTTATAATAATAAATTTTATTTATTAGAGGTAAATACGCAACCAGGCATGACAAAGTTGTCATTGGTTCCAGAAATTGCAGCTTATATGGGTATGAATTTTTTAAATTTATTAGAGTGGATTTTGAATGACGCTTCAACAAATAAGTAAAAAAAAAAAATTTTACATTTATTTTTTTTTATTAATATTTTTAAGCACAATTTTTAATTTTAATATAAAAGGATTTTTTGAAAAAAACTTTAAAATTATTAATTTAGAGAATAACGATAATTTATTGGTTTATGAATTAAACAATTTAATTAATCAAAATATTTTAAAATTAAATAAAAATGAAATTTATAATTATTTAGAAAATTACCCAATATTAAATTCTTTTAAGATAAATAAAGTTTATCCAAATAAAATAAAAGTAGAATTGATTAAAACAAAACATCTTGCAAAAATTACTTATAAAAATGAAATTTTTTTCGTAGGTGAAAATGGAAAATTATTTCAAGATGATATTGAAAATTTAAAAATTCCAATGATTCAAGGAGATGTAAATATTAAAATAGTAAATAAATTTTTATATTTATTAAAAAAAACCTCTTTTGATTTGAGTGAAATAAAATTTTTGAATTTTTTCCCATCTGGAAGATGGGATATTATTTTTAATAATGATAGAGTAATAAAACTTCCAAGAAAAAATGCTTTTAAATTAATTAACAAAGCAGAGTTATTATTAAAAGATCAAAATTTCGATAAAAAAATTATTGATTTAAGAATAAATAATAAGATTATCTTAAGTGATGAATAATCTAGAATTTTTTTTAAATTTGGGCCCAAACAAAATTAATGCAATTTTAATCGATAAAGGAAATAAACATAAAATATTTAATAAGGATTTTGATTTTGAGAATAATTTTAATGATACAAAAATAGTAATTAATAATTTAAACAGGATATTAAAAAATTTAATTATAGAAGTAGAAAAAAAAATTAGTAATCCAATAAATACAATTAATTTAATGATTGATAATCCTGAAACTTTATCAATTTATACTTCAGTTAAAAAAAATTTTGATAATAAAAAAATACATAAAAATCAAATTGAGTACTTGATAGAAGACCTAAAGCAACAAATTTTAAAGAATAGTTCAGATATAAAAATAGTACATATACTAGTTGAATATTATTTTTTAGATGGTGAAATGTATAACAAATTACCAATTGGAGAAACTTGTAAAGATTTAGTTATTCAAACTCGATTTATTTGTTTCTCTAAAGTTTTTACTGATTCTTTAGAAGATCTTTTTTTTAATTATCAAATTGATATAAATAAAATTATTTGTACCAACTATGCAAAATCACTATTAGAAAATGACTTTATGGATAATTTGGCTGAAGCTGGCCTAAGAGTAGTTGATGGATTTAATATGAAGGAAGTAGATATCAATTCAAAAAAAAAGATCAAAGAGGGCTTTTTTGAGAAACTTTTTCATATTTTTTCATAGCAGTATTTTATCGTAACATTTGTTGTTTTTAATATTAGCTATCTCGAACGTATAAGTTCAGTATGTCAATTTTAAATCAAAAAACAATAAAAGCTCCGATTGATTTTGAAGGAATAACTTTACATAAGGGAAAAATAGCAAAAATAAAAATTTTACCAGCCAAACCTAATTCAGGGATTGTATTTAAGAGAACAGATATTAAAGGTGATAATTTAATTGAAGCAAATTTCCTTAACGTAAGTGATGCAACTTTATGCACAACTTTAACTAACAAATCTGGAGCAAGTGTTTCAACTGTGGAGCATTTGATAGCGGCATTATATGGAAAAGGTGTTGACAATGTTTTAATTGAAATTGATACTGACGAAGTACCAATTATAGATGGTTCTTCAAAATTTTTTGTAGAAAAAATAGATAGTGTTGGTTTAGAAAATAGTGACAAATCAATTAAAATAATAAAAATTCTAAAAAAAATTTCTTTAAAAGATGGTAGTAAAACAATTTCAATGGAACCTACCAAAACTAGTTTAGAAATTGATTTTGAAATAAAATTTAATAATCCCGTAATTAAAAATCAAAGAAATATTATAAATGTTTATGAAACAGACTTAACAGATATTTTTAACTCAAGAACATTTTGTTTATATGAAGATGTGGAAAAACTAAAAAAGATGAATCTTGCCAAAGGTGGTTCTCTTGAAAATGCAATTGTAGTTAAGAATGATAAAATTCTTAATGACGGAGGTTTAAGAAATAAAAAAGAATTTGTTAATCATAAAATTTTAGATTGTATGGGGGATTTATATTTATCTGGTCATAAAATAGTTGGTAAATTAATTTGCTCACAAGGAGGACACAAGTTAACAAATCAACTTTTAAGAAAAATATTTAGTGATAATCAAAATTTTTCAATTTTTGAATTAAAAGAGAAAAATATACCTCATTCGTTTATCAATAAAACAGCACTAAAATCAATTGCTTAAAAATCTTTAGAGTTTTTAATATAATCTGTTAAAAATTCTTAATGATAAAATTCTATAAAATATTTATTTTAATTATATTTACTATCTTAACGTCTTGTTCATCTGAAAATAAAAAAATTTCAATTATAAAAGAAGATGATTTAGAACTTCAAATGATCGATGCTTATAAAGAGGGTTATGAAGAATTAGAAAAAGGTGATGTAATTTATGCAGCAAAAAAATTTAATGAGGCAGAACTTTTGTATCCTCAATCTGAATGGGCTTCAAAATCAGTTTTACTTTCAGCTTACGCTTATTATTCTCAAAATTATTATGAGAGATCAATTGAAGAACTTGAAAGATTTATAAAAAAATATCCAAAACATGAAAATATGGATTATGCATATTTTCTTTTAGCAATGTGTTATTATGAAAATATTATAGATGAAAAAAAAGATTTAGAACCACTTTTATTATCTAAACAAAAATTTGAATTTATTCTAGAAAATTATCCTGATACAGATTTTGCACAAGATGCAAAATTTAAAATAGATCTTATACAAGATGTAATGGCATCAAAAGAAATGTATATTGGAAAATATTATTTAAAAAAAGAAAAATGGGTGGCCGCTATTAACAGATTTAAAAATATTTTACACAAATATGAAACGACAATTTATGTTGAAGAGGCTATTCATAGACTTGTTGAAACTAATTATAAAATTGGTCTTGAAGATGAAGCAGAAAAATATGCTAATTTATTGGGATACAATTATCAATCAAGTCAATGGTATGAACAATCTTATAAAATATTTAATAAAGATTATGAAATCTTGCATGAGATTAAAAAAGATAAACAATCAGTAATTAAAAGATTCAAAAAACTTTTTAAATGAGAAGTAATGACCTCAAATCAATTAAAAAAGATTATTTAAAAAAAATTAATTTAATTAATAGATATAACGAAGCTTATTATAAAAATAGTAAACCAATAATTACTGATTTTGAATATGATAATCTTAAAATTGAAATTTTAGATTTAGAGAAAAAATATAATTTTTTAAAAAGTGACAAGTCTCCATCATTAACAATAGGATTTAAACCTTCTAAAATTTTTAAGAAAGTTAAACATAAAATACCAATGCTTTCATTAGGAAATGCTTTTGATAAAAATGATTTACTAAATTTTGAAAAAAAAATATGTAATTTTTTAAGTTTAAAAAAAAATTCAATTATTGAATATAGTGCAGAACCAAAAATTGATGGAATTTCAGCCTCGTTACTTTACAGAAATGGTAAATTTATCCAAGGCCTTTCAAGAGGTGATGGTTTAGAAGGTGAAGATATAACTGAAAACTTAAATACTTTAAAAGATATTCCAAAATATATTTCTAATAAAAATTTTCCAGAAGAAATAGATATAAGAGGTGAAGTTTATATTGGAAATAAAGATTTTAATTCAATAAAAGACAAATTTGCCAACCCAAGAAATGCTGCATCAGGATCTTTAAGACAAAAAAACTCTGATGAAACTAGAAAGATACCATTAAGATTTATTGCATATACATATGGATTTTCTAAAAGATTAAATATTAACACTCAGTCTGAATTTTTAAAAAATTTAGGAACTTGGGGTTTTAGAGTAAATGAATATAATAATATTATTAAAGGTATCGACAATTTAATGCAAAATCATAAAAATTTAGAGGAAAAAAGAAATAAAATAGATTTTGATATTGATGGAATTGTATACAAAATAAATAATTTTGATTTACAGAGAAGACTTGGATTTGTAACTAATTCTCCAAGGTGGGCAATAGCACATAAATTTTCAGCTAATAGTTCAGTTTCTGAAATTTTAAATATAGAAATACAAGTTGGTAGAACTGGAGCTCTTACACCGGTAGCAAAAATTAAACCTGTAAATATTGGTGGAGTTGTAGTTTCTAACGCAACTTTGCATAATGAAGATGAAATTATTAGAAAAGATATTAGAGCAGGAGACACTGTTAAAATTGAAAGAGCGGGAGATGTGATTCCTCATGTAATTTCTGTAGACAAAACAAAAAGAAAAATAAAATCAAAAAAATATATTTTTCCAAAAAAATGTCCTTCGTGTGGCTCAAAGACAGTAAAAGATTTTAATGAAATAACAAAAAAGTATGATGCAATACGAAGATGTCTTAACGAAGAATTCAAGTGCGAGAAAATTGCCATAGAGTCTTTAAAACATTTTGTGTCAAAAGAAGCGCTAAATATAGATGGATTTGGCAAAAAGATTGTTGAGAAATTTTGGGAAATTAATATTGTAAAATTCCCTCAAGATATTTTTAGCTTAAATTTTGAAAAAATTAAAAAACTCGAAGGATGGGGAAAATTATCTGCTTCTAATTTAAAATACTCTATAGAAAAATCAAAAAAAATAAGCCTAGAAAGATTCATTTATGCACTTGGAATTCGCCACATAGGAAAAGAAAATGCGCGACTTTTATCACAACACCTAAGAAATATAGAAAATTTTTGTAGACTGTCAAAAGAAAGTAATATTGAAGTTTTATTGAATATTGATGGGATTGGAGAAACTCAAATTAAGTCAATTAGAAATTTTTTTTCTAATAAAACAAATATTTTAGTTTTAGAAAGATTAAATAAAATTATGAAAATATCTGATGCAGTATTATTAAAAAAAAATGGAATTTTAAAAAATAAAACTTTTATGTTTACTGGTAAATTAAAAGAAACAAGCAGAGCAGAAGCCAAGTCTTTAGTAGAGCAAAATTCTGGCAAAATAATAAGCAATGTTAATAATAAATTAAATTTTTTAGTTGTTGGAGAAAAACCAACTAATAAAAAAGTTAAAAAAGCAGAAGAATTAAAAATAAAAATACTTACACAAGATGAATGGATAAAAATGCTAAATAAGACTAGCTAACCATTTTTTTTCACTAAAATTTAAAAACTTTGATATTTTTGAGTAAACGTTTAGGTGATAATTAAATAGGTAATCTTTCTCTACTCTAGTTAACAACTTAAAGTTAATAAGATCTTTTTCTAAAGGAGCTAAAGTTAAATTCTCAAAAAATAATTTATTTTTGAATTTTTTTACAAAAACTAGATTTTCTATTCTAATTCCATAATGTCCTTCTTTGTAATATCCTGGCTCATTGCTAACAATCATTCCTTCTTCGAGTTTAACAGTATTAATTTTTGTAATAGATTGTGGACCTTCATGAACGTTAGAAAAAAAACCAACACCATGACCAGTTCCATGTGCATAATCAAGTCCATCTTTTTTTAAAAATTGTCGCGCTATTGAATCAATTTTTTTTCCTGTATTTAATTTTTTTAAGTTAGCTGTTGCAACTGCAATATGCCCTTTTAGGACCTTTGTAAATTTATCTTTAATTGAATTTTTTTGTTTAGAAAAACAAATAGTTCTTGTTACATCTGTAGTTCCATATTTATATTGTCCTCCTGAGTCACAAAGAAAAATATGATTTTTTTTTATAGTTTTATTAGTTTTTTTTGAAGCTCTATAGTGAACTATTGCTCCATTAGATCCTGTTCCAGATATTGTATTAAAGCTAGGAAATAAATAATTTTTATTGAGCTTTCTAAATTTTTCTAATTTTTTTTGCGAATCTAATTCGGTTATTTCATTTTTATTAATATTTTTAATCCAATAAATAAATTTAGTTAAAGCAACGCCATCTTCAATATGTGCATTAATCGTGTGTTTAATTTCAGATGAATTTTTTATTGATTTTAACTTATAACAAGGATCATATTTATTAATTATTTTAAATTTTGATTTAATTATTTTTTCATTTAAAACTGAGCAGGATAAAGGATCTATTATGAATTTTTTTCCTTTTAGTTTTCCAATTAAATCTCTAAATTTATTGGGGCTTACTATTTGTTTATTTGATATTTTTCCTTCCTTGATTATTTCTGAAGCTTTTTGTTTTTCAGTAATTAAGAAAGTTTCTTTATTTTTTCCAATTATTAAACGACAATTTGGTATAGGACTATTTGGGTTGTCTGAGCCCCTAATATTTAAAGTCCATGCTACATTTTCAGGTGCACTTATTAAGATATAGTCAGCTTTATTTGATTTTAATATTTTTCTAATTCTATTTATTTTATTTTTATAATTTTCGCCCACAACACCACTTTTTAGAGAAAAGAATTTTTTTGTTTTTACATTTTTCTTTTTGTAAATTTCATCAATTAAATTGTTGTCTATTTGTTTTAAATTTAAAGATTTACCAAAATATCCAAACAATTGTTTTTTTGTATGTAGATTTGGATCAAACCCAAGAGTTAAATTTTTTAGAATTTTATGAGGCAAAAATTTATGAATCTCTATAATTTTGAATAATTTGCCAGACTGGAGTTGTGCTTGAATTGTATATCTTCCATCGACAAATAAATAGTTTTTATTTTTTAAAATAATCGCAAGTCCGGCAGAACCATCAAAGTTGGAGATAATTTTTAATCGATCAATAGCAGCATATTCAGAAAAAAATTCATCATTTTTTGGTATGATATATCCATCAACATCATATTTACTAAATTTATTTATTAATTTTTTAATTTTTTTATTAATCATTTAATCCTTTTTTGATATCTAATCCATCCTGGGCTTCTTGTGTTTTCTTCTAATTCGAAATCTTGATTAAATTCAAAATCATCATCTAGATTATCCTTTTCTTCAAAAAATGTATTTTTTTCTACATTTTTTTCAGGCAATTCTTCGATAAATCTTGATGCCATACTATCAATCCAATCTCCTTGATAAAATCTATTCATAGAAAAAGATATATAAGCAAGTTTTTTAGCTCGTGTAATGCCTACGTATGCTAGTCTTCTTTCTTCCTCTAGACCACTTTCACCTTTTTCTTCAATTGATTTTTGGTGAGGAAACAAACCTTCTTCCCAGCCAGGTAAAAAAACAACATCAAATTCTAAACCTTTGGAAGCATGCATTGTCATGAGGTTTATTTTTTGTCCATCCCAATCTTGATCAATTGAAGTTGCAAGCACAACATGCTCAATAAAACTTTCTAAATTATCGAATTCTTTCATTGCACTTAAGAGTTCTTTAATATTTTCTAATCTATTTTCATTTTCAAGATCTTTTTTATTTTTGAGCATTGCTGAATATCCAGACTCATCCAGCACAATTTGTAATAACTTTACATGATTTATTTTTTTAATGTTCAAATCAGCTCTCCATTTTTCAAGTAAGTTTAAAAATAAGTTTAAACCTATTTTTGCTTTAGGTTTTATTGAATTAAGTTCAATTAATTTTTTTGAAGATGATTCAAGACATAATTTATTTTTTTTTGCAAATTCATGAATTTGCTTTACAGAACTTTCTCCAACTGATCTTTTTGGATTATTAACCACTCTTTCAAAAGCTAAATCATCTTTATTTTGATAAATTAGTCTTAGATATGCAATACAATCTTTAATTTCAGCCCTATCGTAAAACTTAGTACCACCAACTATTCTGTAAGGTAATCCTATTTTAAGGAAACGCTCTTCAAATTCCCTTGTTTGAAATATTGCTCTTACTAATATGGTTATATTATTTAATGAAAATTTATTTTTTAATTTTTTTTCAATTTCATCACTTAATCCTATAGCTTCATCTTTTCCATTTTTGAAACAATTTAATTTGACCATTTCTCCTTCATTTAAATTTGTTTTAAGCGTTTTGCCAACTCGATTTTGATTATTTGCTATTAGATTAGAAGCCACAGAAAGAATATTTTGTGAAGATCTGTAATTTTCTTCAAGTCTAAAAATTTTTGTATTTTTATAAATTTTATCAAAATCTAAAAAATTTTTTATTTCAGCACCTCTCCAGCTATAAATTGATTGATCATCATCACCTACACAACAAATATTTTTATGTTTTTTTGCTAATAAATTTAACCATTTACTTTGAATAAAATTTGTATCTTGATATTCATCCACCAAGATATATTTAAAATTATTTGAATAAATTTCACCAATATCTAAATTTTTTTCTAAGATGTTTACACAATGTAAAATTAAATCACCAAAATCGCATGCATTTAAATCTAATAATTTTTGTTGATAAATTTTATATATAGGCAAAATTATTTTTTCATAGATATCTTTTTTATTAATTTTTACATTATTTGGATAATAACCTTTATTTTTCCATCTATCTATTACAGACAAAATTGCTTTAGGTGCTATTTTTTTAACATCTATGTTTTCAGATTTGCATATATTTTTAACTAATCTTATTTGATCGTCTGTATCAAGAATTGTAAAATTTGAATTAAGTCCAACTGCTGCTGCGTGTTTTCTTAAAAGTTTTGCACAAATTGAATGAAAGGTTCCTAGCCAAGAAAGTCCAGTAGCATCAGTTTTAAGAATTTTACTTACTCTATCCTGCATTTCTTTGGCTGCTTTATTCGTAAAAGTTACAGATAAGATTTGATTGGGAAATGCTTTTTTTTCTTTAATTATGTGCGCAATTCTAGCAGTTAATACTCTTGTTTTTCCAGATCCCGCACCTGCCACAATCAAAATTGGTCCATTAGTATGAATAACAGCTTTTTTTTGTTCAGAATTAAGATTTTTTAAATATTCAAAGTTTATCATTTCCAAATAATCATTATAAATCAAATTAAAATTTGATGAAAAAAAATAATTTTAATATTAGATATAATCATAAAATAGCTATTTTTAGTCTATCAAGTTTATTTTTTATATATCTTTTATATCTATCAATACCAAGTTTATATGATAGCGGAAGAGTTCAAAAAGTCTTCAATGATAAGTTTTTATCAGATTTTAATTTAAATGTTAGTTTATCAACAGACATTTCATATAGAATTCTTCCACAGCCTCATTTTCTTATAAAAGATGCAAAGTTATTTTACAATAAACTAAATGTACCTTATGAAGCTGGTCAAATCAAAGAACTTAAAATTTTTATAAGTAAAAAAAATTTTTTTAATAGAAAAAAGATTGAAATATTAAAAGTTGAATTTAATAAAACCAATTTTTTTTTTATGAAAAATGATGTCGTTTTTTTAAAAAAATATTTAAACGAAAAATTTTCTAAAAAAAAATTAATAATAAAAAAAAGTAAACTTTTTTTAAATGATGATAATAAAAATATAATTCTTATTTATACAATTGATAAATCAATATTAAAATTTGATTTAGATAAAAATACTAATTTTTTAAGAACTCAAGGTAAGATTTATAAAATTCCAGTAACATTAAATTGGAGCAAAAACTTTACAACTAAAAAGAAAATTACAAAAATAAATACAAAGAAAGTCTCTATTGATTTATTGAATGAAGGTAATTTTGTTGATGGAAAATATGAATATGAAAATATTTTAGATCTTTTTTCTAGTAGATTTAAAACTAAATATAAAGTTTTAGATAATTTGATAACTTTAGAATCTAAAAAGTCTTACATTAAGAGTACTCCAATTACATATAAGGGAACTATAAATTTTAAGCCTTTTGATTTTTTAATAACTATTGATTCAAAAAAAATAAATTTTTCATATATTTGGAAAAATCTTTATTTAATTAATGAGTTGATTTCTACAAAAATTTTACCCAATCAAAATTTGTATGGAAAAATATCAATTTCTTCAAAAAATATTACAAAAAATAAATACATCGATCAGGTTGGTATAAATATTAATTTTAAAGAAAGTGATATCAACTTAGATAATACAAGATTTTATAGCGATAAGTTTGGTGAAATAGAGTTTTATCAAAGCAAATTGCAATCTAATCAAGGATTAGCAAGATTGTCATCAAAAGTAAGAGTAAAAATAAAAGATAAAGATTTATTTTATAAAAGTTTTTTAATACCAAAGAATTCTCGAAAAAAAATCAAAAATTTAATTTTTGATGTTAGTTTTCAATTAGATAACCGTTCACTAAATATTAATAAGATTTTATTTGAAGATGAGAATAGTCAAATAAAAAATTTTGACACTATAGACCAAATTATTGAAAATAATAATCAAGTAAAATATGATTATTTTAATCCAATTTTATTTAGAAATTTTATAAAAGAAATTATTATAGTTTATTCTCAAGAAGGATAGGTCATTTTTTTTGGATTAACTATTTTATCATATTCCTTTTCATTAATTAAACCAGATTTTATAGCTTCAGTTTTTAAGGTAGTTTTATTTTGCAATGCTTGTTTAGCTATTTTAGCTGCATTATCATATCCAATCTTTGGTGTTAAAGCCGTTACTAGCATTAAAGAATTGTCTAATAATTCTTTAATTCTTTTTTTATCAGCTTTCAGGCCAGAGACACAATATTTTGCAAAACTTTTAGCAGAGTCGGACATTAAATGAATTGATTGTAAAATATTATGAATAATTAATGGTTTAAAAACATTTAATTCAAAATGGCCATGAGATCCTGCCATTGTTATTCCATTGTGATTTCCAATTACTTTTACACACACCATAGTTACAGCTTCACATTGAGTTGGATTTACTTTACCCGGCATTATTGATGAACCAGGTTCATTTTCTGGTAAAATTAACTCTCCATAACCTGCTCTAGGTCCAGATCCTAAAAATCTAATATCATTTGCAATTTTCATTAGACAGACTGCAGTTGTATTCATTGTTCCTGAAAAATTAACTATAGCATCGTGAGCTGCTAAGGATGCAAATTTATTTGGAGATGGTTTAAAAGGAAGCTTTGTAATTTTTTTTATTTCCGACACTACTTTTTTGTCAAAGCCTTTTTTTGTATTTAGGCCAGTTCCCACAGCAGTCCCACCTTGGGCTAAAAAATATATTTCTCCCATAGCTCCTTTAATTCTTTCTATACATTTTGATAATTGATAGTGGTAACCAGAAAATTCTTGTCCCAAAGTTAATGGAGTAGCATCTTGTAAATGAGTTCTACCAACTTTAACAATTTTATTAAATTCCTTTGCTTTTTTTTTTAATTGTAAATTAAGCAAAGTAAGATTGGGTATTAATTTTCCTGTAGCTCTTATTGCTATAGACATATGCATAGCAGTTGGAAAAACATCATTTGTTGATTGAGATTTATTTACGTGATCATTTGGATGAACTGGTTTTTTAGTTCCTTTTTTCCCACCTAAGATTTCTATTGCTCTATTAGCAATTACTTCATTTACATTCATATTAGTTTGGGTGCCAGAACCAGTTTGCCAAACTTTTAAAGGAAAATTGTCATTTAGTTTTCCAGAAATAACTTCATTTGATGCTTTGATAATTGCTTTACTTATTTTTTTATCTAGGCTGCCATTTTTTGCATTTACTATAGCTACAGATTTTTTAATTATCGCTATTGATTTAATTACAATTGGCCTAACTAAAAAATCTCCGATATCAAAGTATTTGCTCGATCTTTGTGTGGAAGCACCCCAGTACTTATCCACAGGCACATTAATTGAACCTATACTGTCATATTCTTTTCTTGTTTTCATAATTTATATTTGGATGTAATACCTTAGTTACTTATACATTAAGTTTAATAAGAATCAAATAGGAGCAACATGACTAATTTTGAAAAAGTGGGATTGTTTATGAAAACTTTTGGCCAAGAGATTAAAATGAAACCAAGCTTCAGTACAGAAAAAATTAATCAACTGAGAATTGACTTAATAAAGGAAGAACTTCAAGAACTACAAGAGGCAATAAAGAATAATGATTTAAAAGAAACTGTCGATGCTTTAACAGATATACTTTATGTAACCTATGGTGCAGGACATGCTTTTGGAGTAAATCTTGATGAGTGTTTTGATGAAGTACAACGTTCAAATATGAGCAAATTAGATGAAAATGGTAAACCAATTTATAATGATGCTGGCAAGGTTATGAAGGGCTCAAACTATTTTAAACCAGATTTATCAAAATTTTTAAAATAATTAGAGGTGTTCTGTTGCCAAGTGCCCCAAACTTTAAAACATTATTCGTGAATAATTTGAATTGAAAAGTCTGATTTTGCACTAGTAGTGTGATCGTAGTATGATCAAATTATTTGTGCTAGGCTCAAAAATAGATGAATAATAGCAACATACTAGAATTTATAAAAAAATCACCGAAGGCTGAATTACATTTGCATATAGAAGGAACTCTTGAGCCTGAGCAAATGTTTTCTTTAGCTAAAAGAAATAATGTTCAAATTCCATTTAAAAATATAAATGAAGCAAAAAAAGCATATAATTTTAGTAACTTAGAATCTTTTCTGAAAATATATTATGAAGGAGCAAAAGTATTATTAAAAGAAAAAGATTTTTTCGAACTTACGTGGGCTTATGCATTAAAATGTAAAGAAGAAAATATTGTTCATACAGAAATTTTTTTTGATCCTCAAACTCATACAAATAGAGGAATTAGTTTTGATATTATTATAAATGGAATTTATAAAGCTCTTAAAAAAGCAGAAAAAGAATTTGGGTTAAGTTTTAAAATTATCATGTGTTTTTTAAGACATTTAACTGAAGAAGAGTGTTTTAAAATTTTAGATCAAGCTCTTGTTCATAAAGATAAGATAGTTGGAGTTGGATTAGACTCTTCGGAGATGGGCAATCCTCCAAAAAAATTTGAAAAATTATTTAAAAAAGCAATTGAAAATAACTTTTTAACTGTTGCTCATGCAGGTGAAGAAGGACCACCCGAATATATGTGGGAAGCGTTAAATCTTCTTAATGTAAAAAGAATTGATCATGGTGTTCAATGTCTTAAAGATGAAAAATTAGTAGAAAAACTTTCGACAAATCAAGTTCCTTTAACAGTTTGCCCTCTTTCAAATATAAAATTAAAAGTTTTTGATAAATTATATGATCATAATTTAAAGAAAATGTTGGATAAAAAATTAATGGTGACGATTAACTCGGATGATCCAGCTTATTTTGGTGGTTATCTAAATCAAAATTTAATTGAAACGCAAGCAGCATTAAATCTTTCTTTTGAAGATATAAAAACTTTACTAATTAACTCTTTTAAATCTTCATTTTTAAGCGAAGAAAGAAAAAAAGAATATATTAATAAAATATATCTTTTTGAAAAGGCACATAGTTAGCTACATAGTAATTTAAGGTTTTTTCGTGTTAACTTTGAATAATGAAAAAAATAATTAATTTTAATTTTAGATCTTATCTTTTTAGAGTTCTGATTATTAATTTTCTATCGTTTATTTACTTATCAGAAACTTATGCATTTGATATTGGATTTATTTCAATTCAATCTTTTATTTATTCAATAAATATTTACCTAGTTTATTTTTTTATTGTTTTTGAAAGTATATCTGCCTTACTTAATGAATATGGATTAGATTTTAATTTTTATAAACTCGTTTTGTATAATTTAGATAATTTGAATTATAAATATATGGGACACATATTATATGAAAATACGAATATTATTTACTTCTTAATTTTTTCATTAGGGATTTTATTTTTCTTAGATAGAAAAAAATTTAATTTAAATTTAAAATTTAGTTTATATAGCAGAAAAAATAAGTTTTTTTTCATTTCATTTTTAATTGCTTTTATATTATCAACCGTAAACACCGGAATTTCTCATCAAAACATAATTGTGAGAGTTAAAGGTCTAACCAATACATGGACAGAAAACGATATATTTTACTATAATCCATTTAAAGTGAAGTATTACTCTCAAAATGTTAAAAATAATATTTTAAGAAATGATAATTGGTACAACAATATTAAGTTTTCTTTAATATATTCAGATACAATGCCATCAGGTGACAGAGAGTTACATTTTATCGATAAAGAAAAAAATTTTCAAAACTTCGGAAAAATTATAAATCAAAAAAATTATAACAATATTTATGTCATAATTAATGAATCTTATCCGAATTTTAGAGCTCAAAATTTAAAAAAAAATTTATTTGAAAAAATAGTTTCAAATAATAATGATTTAATAGTTCAAAAATTTAAAAGAAAGTGGAATAGAGCTGTAACAACTCAAGGAACAGAAATGGAATTTTTTTGTAATAAAAAAGTTGATTTCAATGATTTTATAAAAGATGAGTTAGAATATTTTTTAGAAAAAAATAACTGCTGGATTAAAAAGGAAAAAAATAAAAATTTAGTATATATTCATAGTTATGAAGAAACTTTTTTTAATCGATCAAGGTATAAAAAGTTTTTTAATAAAACTTATTTTAAAAAAGATTTACTCAAATTAGGTCTTAAAAAATGTAAACAAAAGTTTGACGGTGTTTGTGATCATGAAGTTATAAATAATATGAATAAATTTATTGACCAAAAAAATAATAACTTTGTAATTTTTTTGACTTTAAATAATCATATACCAGCTGAATCAATTACAAAAAAAAATTACTTGGATTGTGAAAAAAATTTTCCTTTAAATCTGAACAAGCAGTTTTGTACAATTTATAATAATCAAATGTTTTTTAACGAAAATCTATCAAATTTCCTCAAGATTATGAATAAAAATGATTTGGTGGTTTTGTTTTCTGACACCCCTCCAATGTTTAACAAAAGAACAAGAATTCATTTTGAGGATACAATTGATGTTTATTTTTTTTCAAAAAAATAATTTTAAGGGGCGTTCTGTTGCCAGGTGCCCCAAAACCCCGTTACTTAATTAATAAATTAATTAAGCAGCAAGAGCAAATTTATCATTTGCAATTATAATTTAGCCCGTCACGGTGGAACAATCCCGAACGAAAGAATAGCCTTTAGACACCCGTCGATCCTAGTTCACCCCCATAAGTTGAAATTGGTGGAGGTGGTGGGTACTGCCCCCACGTCCGTAATGCTTATTACGAAATTCGTTTATCGTCGTAGTTGGAAAACCAACATGTTTAATATAGAACTTAAACTAAAATTTACAATCACTGTGTTATGTTAAGTTTTATGAATGTTTTTAAAAATTATTCCAAAATTTTTTTTATTTTTTTATTTTTCTATTTATTATCATTAAATCTTTTTCAATTATCCGAACAGCATTGGAGCTCAATGTTAGATCAAGATATAAAGATAATGTACAATTCATTGCTTATATCTTCAGGAATTGAACAGGAGTACAGGGATCATCCAGCTTACACCACTTTTCTTCTACTTGGAGGTGTTTTTAAATTACTATCTATTTTTTTTGATAATTTTACAATTCAAGAAATTATTAAATCAGAAAATATAGATCAAAACTTACAAACTTTATTTATTATCGGAAGAATTATAAATAGTATTTATGTATTTTTAGTAGCTTTCATTTTGTTTAATATTTTAAAAGAGCTAAATATTAAAAAAAATATATGCATATTTATTATTTTTTTACTTCTTATTTTTCAAGATACCTACGAATTACTTTTTTTGATTAGATCAGAAATATTGTCAATATTGATGATTTTATTATTTTTTTATTTTTTAATAAAATTTATTAAAGAAAAAAAAATAAAATACACATTTATCTCAGGCTTTTTTTTATGCTTAGCGATGCTAGCCAAAATACAAGTAATTTTTTTATTTTTTACTTTCTTACTTTGCCTACCTTTTTTAATCAATTATTTCAAATCTTCAAAAAATAAATTAATTTATGGAAAAAATTATTATTTACTAAATTTTTCTTTTTTATCATTATTTCTGTTAAGTTACATTTTTTTTCAGATAACGCTTGGAATAATGTTTCTTGAAGAATTAAATGATCCAAGGTTTTATTTAACAAACAATATAGATCTTTTTTTTTTATTAATATTTGTTATTTTTTATTCTTTTTTAATAAAATTTTTATCAAAAAAAAAATTAGCTAATACTTCTGAAATAATCATTTTAATTTCATCAGTTTTAGTTGGCTTTGTTCTTTGTATACTATTTGTACTTTTTTTAGATTTAATTAATTTAATTCCATTTAATAAATTGAATTTTATGAGATTAACAAATCCACTGGAATACATGACAGGGTTTACTAGAAAACTTCAAACTAACTCAAATATTTTAATTTCTTTACTTCACTATTTATTAGGCTTTGGGGGTTTGTTGGATATTGGTTTTAATGAGCAAAAAAAAATACCACTTATTTTTTATCTTGATCCAAGAATTTTTTTCAGAACCTTACAAGTATTTTTCTTTATAATTTTAATTTATTTTTCTATAAAAAAAGTAAAAGATAAAAAAATTGATTACTTATCAATTGCATTACTTGTTGGAATCTTCTTTCAACATTTAAGTTTTAATTTACGGGAAACACATGGTTATAACATGTATCTTTTTCCATTATATACAATCGTTGCTGCTGTTATATTTAATAAACTTAAAAAGAAACTTTTAGTCATTTTTTATTTATGTATATTAGTCATTTTTATTAGTGAAAATTTGATGTTATCAAATATTCATAAAAATGCCTTTTCAAGAGAACCTAGAGTTTATGATCTTTGTGCAAATGAAAATATAGAAACTATAAGATGGAAAAACTCAGAAAATTATGTAAAAAACATTAATAAAAATTCATACCTTAAACTAGTTGATCATCCGAAAAACTGGTTTTACAAATGGGTAAATAAATTTGCTCCTTCACGCAAAGAAAAAAGTGAATTTTTACAAATTTATTGTAATCAAATTAAAAATGAGAAAGGCTTGAGATCTCACTCTTATAAGTTGAAACGAGAATAGTAACTGTGAATTTTTTTTAATTTTGTAAGATTTTAAAAAGTATTTCTGTTATAGAGTCTTAATTCAAGAATCTTAAAACATGAAATTAACCAAAGAACAGACACAAGAAATAAAAGACCAGCAATCACAAGAAAATAAAACTAAACGGGTAACAGCTCCAGAGCTTGAAAAAATACTCTATGATGCAATTCCTATATTAGATCACGGATTTATTAGAGTTGTGGACTATATGGGAGATGACACTTCTATTGTGCAGGCTGCAAGAGTGTCTTATGGAAAAGGTACAAAAAAAGTTTCAACAGATTCTGGCTTAATAAAATATTTAATGAGACACTGGCATAGTACGCCTTTTGAGATGTGTGAGATTAAATATCATATAAAACTTCCAATATTTATTGCAAGACAGTGGATTAGACATAGGACAGCAAATGTAAATGAATACTCTGCAAGGTATTCTATACTAGATAAAGAATTTTATTTACCTGGCCCAGAACACTTGGCAGCACAATCTCAAATTAATAGACAAGGAAGAGGTGATGTTCTTAAAGGAGAGCAAGCAAAAAAAGTTTTAGATTTATTAAAAAATGATGCAGAGCAAACATATAAAAATTATGAAGAAATGTTAAATCAACGATATGATGGCACTGTAATTGATGAAGGTAAAGTTGGATTAGCAAGAGAACTCGCTAGAATGAATTTAACTTTAAATACTTATACTCAGTGGTACTGGAAAACTGATTTATTAAACTTAATGAATTTTTTACGACTAAGAGCAGATCATCATGCTCAATATGAAATAAGAACATATGCTGATGCAATGCTGGATACTGTTAAAAAATGGGTACCTATAACATATGAAGCATTTATGGACTATAGAGTGGGAGGTACTGAAATTTCATCAAAAGGAAAGAATGTTATTAAAAAAATGATAAGTGGTGAAAAAATATCAATAGAAGAGTCAGGTCTTTCAAAAAGGGAGTGGAATGAGTTAATGACCGCTTTTGGATTAAGAGAAAAAATTGTAGAATAATTAATGCAAAAAAATATAAAATTACCTTCTAACCGTAATTTTGGGATAGTTTTTTTTATAGTTTTTCTAATTATTGCATTATGGCCTATATTAAAACAAAATGAGATAAGAATTTGGTCATTAATAATATCTTTTATTTTTTTTGTATTAGGATTAATTAATTCTAAGCTACTTACACCTTTAAATAAACTTTGGTTTAAATTTGGAATATTATTAGGAAATATAATTGCTCCGATTGTAATGGGCATAGTTTTCTTTTTAGTGGTTACTCCTACTGGATTAATTATGCGATTTTTTAGAAAAGATATTTTGAGATTAAAAAAAAATAGTAATGACTCCTATTGGATAAATAAAGATAATACTAACAGTAGTATGAGGAACCAGTTTTAAAATGAGTTTTTTGATTGAATTTTGGAATTTCTTGCGGGTTAGAAAAAAATTTTGGTTATTACCCATTATATTAGTTTTAGCATTATTTGGTGGCTTAATTATACTGAGTCAAGGATCAGCTGTAGCACCATTTATTTACACAATATTTTAAAACTGTGGTTTCTATACTTGGAATTTCTGCTTTCTATCATGACAGTGCAGCAGCAATTATAGTTGATGGTAAGATTTTAGCTGCGGCACAAGAAGAAAGATTTACAAGAAAAAAGCATGACTCAAATTATCCATATAATGCAGTCGAATTTGTTTTAAAATTTGCAAAATTGAAAATATCAGAAATTGATCATATTGTTTTTTATGAAAAACCATTTTTAAAGTTTGAAAGACTATTAGAAACATATGTTGCCTTTGCTCCCAAGGGTTTTATTCAATTTACTAAATCAATGCCATCTTGGTTGAGAGAAAAGCTTTTTCAAAAAAATTTATTAATGAGTTTTTTAAAAAAACACGACGTAAATTTTAAAGATGAAAAAAAAATATTTTTTTCAGAACATCACCTAAGTCATGCTGCTAGCGCTTATTTTCCATCTCCTTTTAGTGAAGCAATTATTTTAACTGCAGACGGAGTAGGGGAATGGGCAACTACAACTGTAGCTATTGGAAAGGGCAAAGATTTATCTATAAAAAAAGAGATACACTTTCCGCATTCTTTAGGCTTACTTTATTCTGCATTTACTTATTATACAGGTTTTAAAGTTAATAGTGGCGAATACAAGCTGATGGGACTAGCCCCTTACGGAGAACCTAAATATGCTAATGTAATTAAGGATAACTTAATTGATATTAAAAAGGATGGATCATTTAAACTTGCTCAGGATTATTTTGATTATGCAGTTGGATTAAAAATGACAAGTTTAAAGTTTCATAAATTATTTGGACAAGAGCCAAGAAACAGCAGTAAAGATAAAATAACACAATTTCATATGGATATTGCCGCATCAATTCAAAAAGTAACTGAAGAAATAATGTTAGCTTTGGCCCTGTCTTTAAAAAGTGAATATAAAATTAATAATCTTTGTTTAGCAGGTGGCGTAGCTTTAAACTGTGTTGCTAATGGTAAAATACTTGAAAAAAAAATATTTGATAAAATTTGGGTGCAACCAGCAGCAGGAGATGCTGGTGGTTCGTTGGGTGCAGCATTAGCTTTATGGCATATAGAATTAAAACAGGATAGACAATCTTCACAAACAGATCAGATGCAAGGATCATACCTAGGTCCAAGCTATTCTCAAAAAGAAATTGAAGAAGAGCTAAATAAATTGAATGCAAAATATTCTCTTATGAACGACCAAGAAATAATTGAAAATACATCTGAAAGTTTAAAAAATGGAGATGCAATAGGATGGTTTCAAGGAAGAATGGAATTTGGTCCAAGGGCCCTAGGCGGTAGATCAATCTTAGGGGATCCAAGATCATCTACTATGCAAAAAAATTTAAATTTAAAAGTAAAGTATAGAGAAAGTTTTAGACCATTTGCACCATCAATATTAAGAGAAGATGTTAATAAATGGTTTAAAATAAATCAAGAAAGTCCGTACATGCTTTTAGTAGCTGAGGTTTTAGATGATAAAAAAATTAAGATGACTGAAGATGAAAAAAAATTATTTGGTATAGAAAAACTTAACATTAAAAGGTCAGATATACCCGCAGTTACTCATGTAGATTATTCAGCAAGAATACAAACAGTACAAAAAGATACAAATCCAAAATATTATTTATTACTAGAAAAATTTAAAGAGAAAACAAATTGTCCAGTATTAATAAATACCTCATTTAATGTTAGAGGAGAGCCAATAGTTAATACTCCTACGGATGCTTTTAATTGTTTTATGGGGACAGAGCTAGATAAATTAGTTATAGGAAATTGCTTTTTAGATAAAAAAAAACAAGATCCTAAATTAAAAAAAGATTATAAAAATCAATTTGAGCTAGATTAAATGAAAAATGTATATTTATTGATACTGATTTCAATAATATTCATTGGTCTTGTTAATTATTATTTATATCTTTTTAGTAAAAAAAAAGAAATTTTTAATAGGTTCAAAAATTTATTAGTCTACTTTTTATCATCATTGCTAATATTTGTTTTTTTAGATTTTTATGTTTTTAAGCTTTTTGGACATGGGTTTCCATCTAGTATTAGTGCAGAAAAATTTGAAAGATCTCCATCACCCTATGATTCATTTTCTGGGAAGCCTTTTTATAAAGATCATAATTCTTTAGGTTTCAGGGGAATTGAATTTAAAAATAATGATAGCAATACTCTTCAAATAGCTTTTTTTGGTGGATCAACTGGTTATAATGGAGAACCTCCAATAATAAATCTTATTGAAAAAAAGTTAAATAAAAAAAATATAAAAAACAAAACATTTAACTTTTCATCAGTTTCATCTAACCACAATCAACATGTTCATCGTTTAGTGAAGTATTCTGATTTAAATTTTGATATTGTAATATTTTATGGTGGATTTAATGAAACATTGCAAACTTATTTGTATGATCCTAGACCAGGTTATCCATTTAATTTTTGGATTAGAAATGAATTAAATAAATTAAAATATTTATTATTAAAATATTCAGCAATTTATGCCGAATATGAAAAGCAAACTGGAAATGTATCTAATATTCAAAAAATAAAAAAAGATTTAAACTTTAAAAGTGATGAATGGCTAAGTGATTTAATCAATAATTATTATTTAACTTTAAATAAAGCTAAAAAAATATCTGAAAACACAGTTAATAGCAATTTTTGTAAGAAAACAAAATTTTTTGGATTCTATCAACCTATTTCAATAAATAAATCTGATGATTTTTCAAAAAAAATAATTAAAACAACAAAAAGTTTTTTTATTAATAAAGAAATATTAATAGATATTTCAGAAATTTTAGATGAAAATGATTTTACAGATTCTGTGCATGTAACACAATCATCAAAAAATATTATTGCTGACGAGATTTTTAATTATATTTATGAATACACCCTTAAAGAATGCTCATAAAATTTAGTTATAAATAACTTTGATTTTTTTTGCTAATTCTAAATAAATTTTAGATATTTCATGATCAGGTTCACTTTCAACGATAGGTTTTCCTTGATCTCCATATTTGCCAACTTCAGGATAAATAGGTATTTCGCCTAAAAAATCTTTATTAAATTCTTTCGCTGTTCTTTCTACGCCTCCTTTTCCAAAGATTTCATGTTTTTTTCCGTCTTCAGATACAAAAAAACTCATATTATCGATTAAACCAATAATTTTTGTTCCTAACTTATCAAACATCTTTATTCCTCTTTTTACATCTTGAAGTGCTATTTCTTGTGGAGTTGAAATAATTATGGCTCCATCCATTTTAATTTCTTGAGAAAATGTTAATTGTGTATCCCCAGTTCCTGGAGGCATATCAACAATAATAAAATCCAAATCTTTCCAGGCAACTTTTTGTGTGAAAGTTTTTATTGCACTTGTAACCATTGGACCTCTCCAAATCATTGGCGTTTGCTCATCTGTTAAAAAACCAATGGACATACATTGTATGTCGTATTTTTTGATTGGAATTAATGTTTTGCCATCACTTTCTGGTTTTTCATTTATCGAAAATAATTTTGGTAATGAAGGACCATAAATATCTGCGTCAAGCAGTCCTACTTTGCATCCAATTTTTTTTAAGGCCAAAGCTAAGTTTGTTGCAAATGTTGATTTTCCAACGCCACCTTTTGCACTTGAAATTGCTATGGTAAATTTTGTTCCTTTAATTGGGTTTTTTACAAAGGTTTTTCCTGGAGTTTTTATTGTCATTTTGTCTCTTATATAGTCAACTTATCTTGTTTTTCAAATTAAAGACACTATATAGAATGTCATGGTCGATGATTTTAAAAGTAGAGGTGGAAGTCCGTGGGGTAGCCCTCCCGGAGGTGGAAATGGATCAGGTAGAAGAGGCCCGACACCTCCTGATATAGAAGAAATTATAAAAAGTTTACAAGATAAAATTAATAGATTTTTCCCAGGCGGATCTTCAAAAGGTGGAAAACCAATAATTTTTGGTTTAGTAATTTTATTAATCGTTTGGGCACTAAGTGGTCTATATAGAGTTCTGCCAGACGAACAAGGTGTAGTTTTAAGATTTGGAAAATTTGTTTCTACAACACAACCAGGATTAAATTATCACATACCTTTTCCAGTGGAGACTGTGCTAACACCAAAAGTTACTAAAGTTAATAGAATAGATATAGGCTTTAGATCTGAGAAAGACAGTGGTTTTACGTCAACAGCTGTTGCTGATGTTCCTGAAGAAAGCTTAATGTTAACTGGAGATGAAAATATTGTTAATATAGATTTTTCAGTTTTTTGGGTAATTAAAGACGCAGGAAATTTTTTATTTAAAATACAAGATCCACAGGGAACAGTTAAAGCTGCAGCAGAAACTGCTATGAGAGAAGTTATAGCAAAAAGTAAACTTCAATCAATATTAACCGAAGGTAGATCTAATATTGAGATTAATACTCAAGAAATTATACAAGAAATTTTGGATGAATATAATTCAGGTATTGAAATTACACAGGTGCAAACACAGAAAGCTGATCCACCAGATCAAGTTATTGATGCGTTTAGAGATGTACAAGCGGCAAGAGCCGATATGGAAAGATCTAAAAATGAAGCTGAAGCTTACGCAAATGATGTTATTCCAAGAGCGAGAGGTGAAGCTCAAAAAATATTACAAGCTGCAGAAGCATACAAAAAACAAGTTGTTGCAAAAGCTGAAGGAGAAGCGAGTCGATTTTTGGCTATATATACCGAGTATGCAAAAGCAAAAGAAGTAACTCAAGAACGTATGTATTTAGAGACAATGGAAAAAGTTTTAGCAGATATTGATAAAGTTATTATAGACAAGGAAGCAGGATCAGGCGTTGTGCCTTATCTGCCACTTCCAGAACTACAAAAGAGAACAAATTAAGTATGAAAAAAATTATATTACCTATAGTTGGAGTTATTGCAGTAATAGCATTCTTTTCAATATTTATTGTTAAAGAAGTAAACCAATCTATTGTTTTACAATTTGGTGATCCAAAAAAAATTATTACAAAACCAGGTTTAAATTTTAAACTTCCATTTATTCAAAATGTAGTCTTTTTAGATAAGAGAATATTAAATCTAGATGCTCCACCAGAAGAAGTAATTGCATCAGACCAAAAAAGATTAATTGTTGATGCTTTTGCTAGATTTCAAATTGTTGATCCTTTAAAATTTTATATTTCAGTTGGAAATGAAAGAGTCGCAAGATCTAGATTATCTACAATTATCAACTCTAGAATTAGAAGTGTTTTAGGTACACAAAGATTACAAACTTTGTTATCTGAAGACAGGACGAAACAAATGTCTTTAATACAAGAAGGTGTAAATAACGAAGCAGAAAAATTTGGTATTAAGATTGTAGATGTAAGAATTAAAAGAGCAGACCTTCCACAAGCAAATAGTAATGCAATTTTTGCGAGGATGCAGACCGAAAGAGAAAGAGAAGCAAAAGAATTTAGAGCAAAAGGTGCAGAAATGGCTGTAACAATTACATCGACTGCCGATAAAAAAGTAACAGTGCTTTTAGCTGATGCTGAAAAAAAATCTGAGATTATGAAGGGTGAAGGGGACGGACAAAGAAATAAAATCTTTGCAGATGCTTTTGGTAAAGATCCAGAGTTTTTTGCATTTTACAGAGCGATGCAAGCTTATGAAAAAGCATTGATTGGTGGAGAAACTTCTTTAATTTTATCTCCTGACAGTGAGTTTTTTAAATTTTTTGGAAACATTAAATCTAAATCAGCACAATAATTTTATCAAAATGAATGAATTGATCATAGCTTTTGGTCTTTTCCTATTTATAGAAGGTATATTATATGCCTTAATTCCATCAAAAATGAAAAATATGTTAAAAAAAATTGATACGATTAGTGATGCTCAATTGAGAACAGCTGGATTAATTTTCTCAATAATTGGATTTTTAATTGTATGGTATTTTAAAAGCTAAAATGAAATATAAATTTTTAAAAACATTAGTTCTTTCATTTTTAATAATAAATTTAAATTTTTCTTTAAAAGCAGCAAATACACCCAATTCTTTTGCTGACTTAGCTGAAAAATTAATGCCTTCAGTTGTAAATATTTCATCAACCCAAACAGTAGTTACGAGAGGAAACCCATTTCCTTTTGAATTTCCTCCAGGTTCACCCTTTGAAGATATGTTTAAAGAATTTGGAACACCACAAAAAAGAAAAGCAAGCGCTTTAGGATCTGGTTTTATTATAGATGCCAAAGGAATTGTGATTACTAATAATCATGTAATTAAAGGTGCAGAAGATATTTTAGTTAGAGTAAACGGTGACAAGGAATATAGTGCAAAGATAATTGGGTCTGATCCACTATCCGATATTGCAGTATTACAAATAGATTCAAAAGATAAATTTGTGCCAGTTAAATTTGGAGATTCAGATAAAGCTAGAATTGGTGATTGGGTGATTGCAATTGGAAATCCATTTGGCTTAGGAGGAACTGTAACTTCAGGAATTATATCAGCCAGAAATAGAGCCATAGGTTTAACAAGATATGAAGATTATATTCAAACTGACGCTTCAATTAACCAAGGTAATTCTGGTGGACCTTTATTTAATATGGACGGAAATGTAATTGGAATTAATACTGCAATTTTAGGCCAATCAGGATCAATTGGAATTGGTTTTGCAATTCCATCAAACAATGCAGAAAAAGTTATTGACCAATTAATAAAATATGGCGAAACAAAAAGAGGTTGGCTTGGAGTAAGAATTCAAAATGTAACAAAAGAAATTGCTGAAGCAGAAAAGTTAGACAAACCAAGAGGAGCTTTGGTATCAAGTGTAGCAGAAGGAAGTCCATCAGATAAAGGTGGTATTAAAGCTGGGGATATAATTTTAGAATTTGATGGGAAACTAATTAATGAAATGAGAGAGTTGCCCATAATAGTTGCACAAACTAAAGTTGGCAAAACTGTAAAATTAAAAGTTTGGAGAAATAAAAAAGAAATTTATAAAAGAATTACTTTAGGAAGACTAGAAACATCAGATGATTTTAAAGCATCAAAACCTAAAGAAATTGAATCATATAGAATAGAAAATTTAAAAGCTGAGTTCAGAAAGTTAACAAAAGAAGACATTCAAGATAGAAAATTACCAGCTAACACATCGGGTGTAGTTATTACAAAAATTGATTCTGATAGTCCAATTAAAAATCTTGAAGTTAATAATATAATTATTGAAGCTCAAAAAAGAAAAGTTAAAACACCAGGAGATTTAGATAATATAATAAAAATTTCTATTCTTGAAAAAAACAAAACAATTTTAATTGTTATTTACAATAATCAAAACCAAAAAAGTTATATTGGTATTAAGCTGAATTAATAAATGGACATAAAGTCCAAAATTTTTTTAATAGCCGGACCCACAGCTTCTGGTAAATCTTCTTTTGCAATAAAATTGGCAAAAAAAATAAACGGAGAAATAATTAATGCAGATAGCATGCAAGTTTACAAAGAACTTAGTGTTTTAACTGCAAGACCAAAAAAAAAAGACCAAAAAAATATAAAGCATCATTTATATGGTTTTCAAAGTGTAAAAAATAATTTTTCTACAGGGCAATGGTTAACACTTGCAAAAAAAAAAATTAAGGAAACTCAAAAAAAAAATAAAATACCAGTATTAGTAGGAGGTACTGGACTATATTTTAAGGCGATGACTGAAGGTTTGGTTAAAATTCCAAAAGTACCATTAAAGTTAAGAAATCAAATACGAGATCTACAAAAAAAATTAGGGCAAGATGAATTTTATAAAAGACTAATTAAAATTGATCCACTTATAAAAAATAAAATAAATCCTAAAGACCCCCAAAGGTCTATTAGAGCTTTTGAAGTAAAAAAATATTCAAAAGTTTCTTTAATTGAATGGTTTAAAAAAACAGATAAAAAATTTGAAGATGAAGATTTTTTAAAAATTTATATAGAGGTTTCAAGACCTGATTTAATTGAAAGAATAAATAGGAGGGTACATCAAATGTTTAAAAATGGAGTAATTCATGAAGTTAAAGGATTTTTAAAAATTAAGGTAAAGAACGATAAGAGCCCTAATAAAATAATTGGCATTAAAGAGATAGATAAGTTTTTGATGGGAGAGTATGATTTAAGGACTGTAAAAGACCTTATATCTATAAAAACTAGACAATATGCAAAAAGACAAAGTACTTGGGCTAGAGGTCAAATGTCTAGTTGGCAAAAAATTGATTACAGAGATCTATCTACATTTCTAAAAAAATTTTAATTTAATTATTCTAAAACTTGACCAATAAGCACAACTTCAGCTAGATTGGTCAAATGTCAAAATTATGCACAGGAGC
>JBJLDM010000029.1:0-32517 GCA_045567135.1 Candidatus Pelagibacter sp. | reverse complement strand
AAACTCATATTTCCAGCCCTAAGTATTGGTATTTTTTTTGAATATTTTTTAATCAAATTTTCATCTTTTTTAGAAAATCCCGTTGTTCCAATAACTACTCTCTTTTTTAGTTTTGATGCAATTTTTAAAACTTCAAATGTGCATTTAGGTACTGTGAAATCTATTATTAAATTAGCTTTTTTAAAGGCTTGTTCTGTATTGAAACTAGGTTTAATTCCACTGATTTTTTTATTAATTACTCTATTTTCTGTAAGAGCTACTATCTTAAAATTTTTATCAGATCTAACAGATTTAATAATCTGTTGACCCATTCTACCCACACACCCAGTTATAGCTAAATTTATTTTTTTCATTTAAACTGATTAAATCATAAAATTAATATAAATTAAAAAAATTATTATAATGAATTTAAAAAAACAAATTGTAATTATCTTTATTTTATCAATATTTTTTTTATTTTCTTATTTTTTCTTATTTTCAAAATTTATTATTTACCCCACAGTAATACCTATGATTAGTGGTGGCAATACCTATCTATTTGCTGATTGGTCAGCAGTACTTGGAGCAAACATATGCAAAGAAATGGGTTACGATGTTTATTTAAAAAATCCTTGTGATCCTTGGGGAAGAACGCATGTGTATGGAGATATTTTACTTTATTTTCCTTACGTTGAAAAATTTAAGAATTTTTATTTTTTAGTTTTACCTGCCATCATAAACTACATTTTTGTAATTGCTGTGTTATCATCTTTTCGTTTTAAAAATTTTAAAACTTATTTTACAATAATAATAATGTTATTTAGTTTTCCTGTAATTTTAGCTCTTGAAAGAGGACAATTTGATGTTTTGATATTTATATTAATGGTGTTTATTGCTTATTTTAAAAACAGAATTTTTAATTTTATAATATTAGTTTTTGTTACAATTTCTAAATTTTATCCTATAGTTTTAGGAATTATATTATTTTTTGAAAAAAATTTAAAAAAAATATTTATAAATCTCTTAATTTTTTTGATTACCATTTCATTAATATTTTTTATTCAAGGTGACGAAATGGTAAAAATATTTGAAAATAGAGGACAGTCTGCGGGATTTGGTGTTTATGAGTTTTCTTTAATTGGGACAATAAACTTTTTTAAAAATTCTAATTTTTTAGTAAATGATACAAATTATAGTATTTTTATATTTTTTTTATTCTTGTTGATACCTTCAGCAATTTTTTTTGTTAGGATAACAAAATATTTTTTTAAAGAAAATATATCTAATAATATAAATTATAATTTTTTTGAAGACAGATTATATATTTTTTCATCAGTAATAATTTTATTTTGTTATTTTGCTTTTTCGAATTTCGTCTATAGAGAAATATTTTTTATAGGTTTGCTTCCTTGGTTATTAAAAACTAAAGAATCAAATTTAGGTCAAAAGTTTTTTTCTATTTATTATTATCTTATAATTAGTAAATTTTTATTTTCTACTCCTATTACTTTTATTTATATGAATAAAATAATTAAAAATATAAATCCAGTGATTTCAATTTTTAAATACACTATAGATTTATATTTAATTTCATTTATAGCTGCAATTTTTTTGGTTTTTTTTATAAGATTATTAGATTTTCAAAAAAATAAAATAAGTTAAAAAATAAGATATAAAACTAGTATAACAGCTAAAATAATTATAGCCCAAATGGATAAATTTTTTAAAAACTGTTTTAATTTCGAGTGAGATCTAAGAAATGAAGGAAGAACTAATACTAAAACAGCAATTAAAAATATTGCTGGAACGATTTCTTCTAATCCCATTTTTTAATTATTCCAAAAATTTTTAGCTTTTTGAAAAAATTTTTTAATACTTGGATTTGATTTTTCATTTTCAATTTGTCTAAATTTTTCAAGTAATTCTTTTTGTTCTTTATTTAATGAAATAGGAACTTCCGTATTTATTTGTACATAAAGGTCTCCATTTCCACTTCCTCTCATATAAGGCATTCCTTTACCTTTTAACCTAAATTGCTTACCACTTTGTGTTCCTGCAGGTATTTTAATTTTTGCTTTACCACCATCAATTGTTGGTATTTCTATTGATATTCCCAAGGCTGCATCTGCTATTGATATAGGGCATTCAAAAAATAAATTTTCATCTGATCTTTTGAAAAAATCATGTGAATATACATTTATAAATAAATATAGATCTCCACTTGCAGCACCTTTTGATCCCGCTTCACCTTTTCCTGATAATCTTATTCTTGTTCCATCATCTACGCCTTTTGGAATAGTTACAGACAATTTTTTAGATGCTTGTTTTTTTCCTTGTCCACTACAACTAGAACATGGATTTGTTATTTCTTCACCTGATCCTGAACATTGAGGGCATGTTTGTTGGACAGTAAAAAATCCTTGACTTGATCTAACTTGTCCATGACCTCCACACATTGAGCATGATCCTGTATTATGACCTGGTTTAGAGCCACTTCCTTTACAAGTGTCACATTTTTCAGATGTTGAAAATTTAATATCTTGTTTTTTCCCCTTGTATGCTTCCTCTAAAGTTATTGATAAGTCATATCTTAAATCTGATCCTCTGTTACTTGATTTTCTTGATCTTCTCCCACCTCCACCAAATCCTTCTCCAAAAAAATCTTCAAAAATATCTGAAAAATTACTTGAGAAATCAAAATTACCAAAACCACCTCTTCCACCTCCGGCATTTTCAAATGCCGCATGTCCAAAATTGTCGTAGTTTTGCTTTCTCTCAGCATTTGAAAGAATATGGTATGCTTCTGAAGCTTCTTTAAATTTTTCTTCAGATGCTTTATCACCTTCGTTTTTATCTGGATGATATTTAACGGCTAGTTTTCTGTAGGCTGATTTAATTTGTTCAGGAGTAGCACTTTTATTTACACCTAAGACGTCATAATAATCCCTTTTTGCCATAACTAATTATAGACAAGCAGTTGCTAGCTTAGGCGCTTTTTTCTTTATTATCGTCTTTTACTTCTTCAAAGTCTGCATCAACAACGTTATCGTCTTTTTTTCCTTCTTGTTTATTATCTTTTGGTGCATCTCCAGGTTTAGCACTTTGTTGAGATTTATAAATTGCTTCCCCCAATTTCATTGAAGATTGAACTAATTCTTGTGTTTTCTTTTTAATTTCTTCAACATCAGTTCCTTTTAATGAATTTCTTAAGTTAGCAGACGCAGTTTCAATAGCCTTTTTGTCAGTTTCAGAAACTTTGCTACCATGCTCTTTCAAGTTTTTTTCAGTTGAATGCAACAATGTATCAGCCTGATTTCTTGAATCAATAGATTCTCTTTTCTTTTTGTCTGCTTCTTTATTAATTTCAGCTTCTTTTACCATTTTATTAATCTCTTCTTCACTTAAACCACCTGAAGCTTGAATTTGAATTTTTTGTTCTTTCCCAGTACCCTTATCTTTTGCAGATACATTAACAATTCCATTAGCATCAATATCAAAAGTAACTTCTATTTGAGGGATACCTCTTGCTGCTGGAGCTATACCAACAAGTTCAAAATTACCTAAAATCTTATTATCTGATGCCATTTCTCTTTCACCTTGTAAAACTCTAATTGATACAGCCGGTTGATTATCTTCTGCAGTAGAAAAAACTTGGCTTTTTTTTGTTGGAATAGTTGTGTTTTTATCAATAAGTTTTGTAGATATACCTCCTAAAGTTTCTATACCAAGTGATAATGGAGTTACATCTAGCAATAATACATCTTTAACATCGCCCTGTAATACTCCTGCTTGAATAGCTGCTCCCATAGCAACCACTTCATCAGGGTTAACTGATTTACTAGGTTCTTTACCAAAAAAGTTTTTAACTTCCTCAACAACTTTTGGCATTCTGGTCATACCGCCAACAAGAACAACTTCACTAATTTCTCCAGCTGTCAAACCAGCGTCTTTCAAAGCTGTTTTGCATGGTGGAATTGTTCTAGAAATTAAGTCTTCAACCAAAGCTTCAAGTTTAGCTCTAGTCATTTTTAAATTAATATGTTTTGGGCCAGTTTTGTCTGCAGTAATAAATGGTAAATTAATTTCTGTCTGCGTTGCAGAAGAAAGCTCAATTTTAGCTTTTTCAGCAGCCTCTTTTAGTCTTTGTAAAGCAAGCTTATCTGATTTTAAATTAATTCCATTTTCTTTTTTAAATTCACTTAATAAATAATCAACAATTGTATTGTCAAAATCTTCACCACCAAGAAAAGTGTCTCCATTTGTAGATTTAACTTCAAAAACACCATCACCTAATTCTAATATAGATACATCGAATGTACCTCCACCCAAATCATAAACAGCAATTTTTTTATTAGCTTTTTTATCTAAGCCATAAGCAAGAGAAGCTGCGGTAGGTTCATTTATAATTCTCAAAACCTCTAAGCCAGCAATTTTACCAGCATCTTTTGTTGCTTGTCTTTGAGCATCATTAAAATATGCAGGAACAGTAATTACCGCTTTTGAAACTTCTTGACCTAAATATTTCTCAGCAGTTTCTTTCATTTTTTGTAATACAAAAGCCGAAATTTGCGATGGTGAATATTTTTTACCTTTAGACTCAATCCAAGCATCACCTTTATCTGAATTAATTATTTTAAATGGTGCAGTTTCAATATCTTTTTTAACAGTTGGGTCTTCAAAGTTTCTTCCTATTAGTCTTTTGGTTGCAAAAATTGTATTTTCTGGATTTGTAACAGCTTGTCTCTTAGCTGGTTGACCAATTAATTTTTCTTCACCATCTGTAAACGCAACTACAGAAGGAGTTGTTCTTGCACCTTCTGCATTTTCTAAAACCTTAGCTTGTGTACCTTCCATTATAGCAACACAAGAGTTTGTTGTTCCTAAATCTATTCCTATTACTTTACTCATTATTTGTTGTCCTGACGTTCATATAAGAGTTATTTTTTAATGTACAAGCTTGCATTATGATTAATTTTTATCGTTATTTTCCTTATTTTCTTGGTCTTTTTTAACCTCTTCATCAATTTTATTAGTTTTTGTAGATACACCAACCAAAGATGGTCTTAGCAATCTATCCTTCATCATAAATCCTTTTTGGATTTCTTGAACTATTGTTCCTGCTTCTTTATTATTATCTTCTATTTCCATCATGGCTTGGTGGATATTTGGATTTAGTTTTTCGTTTATAGATTTAATTGGTTCTATATTATTTTTTTTTAAAATAGAGACCATGTCTTTATTTATAATATTCAGGTGTTCTAAAATTTTCTTAAGGGCTTCAGTGTCTTTAATATCATTATCACTTTCTAAAGATATTTTAGATCTTTCAAGATTATCAATAAGGTTTAACGCTTCTCGAGCAAAAGAAAAACCTCCATATTCAAATGCATCTTCCTTTTCTTTTTCAAACCTTCTTCTTTGATTTTCCATTTCAGCATAAGCTCTAGCTAATTTATCTTCTAAATCTTTTATTTTTTCTTCTGGAGAAACTTCTTTTTTCTTTATGTTATCTTCTTCAGTTTTATTGCTTTTTTGCTCAGATTTTTTGTCTTTTTCTTTTTCCATTAGCATGTATATGGTAAGAAAATATTAAATTTCTAGATGTTAAAAAAAAAAATTTACGAATTATTAATAGGATCAAATAATAAAGGAAAAGTGAGAGAAATTAAGGAATTGCTTCCTAAAAGGATTAAAATTTATTCAACAAATACTTATAAAATAAAAACACCAAGAGAAAATGGTAAAACTTTTCTAAAAAATTCTTTAATAAAAGCTAGGTATTATTCAAAAAAAACAGGAAAGATCTGTATTGCTGATGACTCTGGACTCGAAATTGATATTTTGAAAAAAGCACCTGGTATTTATTCCGCTAGGTGGGGTGGTAAAAAGAATAATTTTAATTTAGCTATTAAAAAGGTTTTTAAAAAATTAGATGATGTTGATAAAAATTGGAAAATAAAAAAAATTAGAGCAAGATTTATTTGTGCACTTACAATTTATGGCCCTAAAATAAAAACTATTCAGTCTATAGGTAAAATAGAGGGTAAGATCTCTAATTATAAAAAAGGTTTAAATGGATTTGGTTATGATCCAATTTTTATACCGAATGGAAAAAAAATTACTTTTGGTCAGATGAAGCCATATCAAAAGTATAATATAGATCATAGAGCTAAAGCCTTTAAAAAAATTAAAAAATTTCTATAAATGTATCACCTTCCACCTTATAAAAATTTAAAATATGATTAATTTTTTTATTTTTAATTTCAAAGACTCCAGAAATACCCTTGAATTTATTTTTTTTCAAAAATAATTTGTTATCAATTTCAAAACTATTTTGTACTAATAAATAGTATGTTAATCCTACCAAATCATAACTAAGCATGGATAATTGATTTGGATACTCATTAAAGATTTTATAATAATCTTTCCTAAAATTATCATAGTTTTTTTTATTTATTGAAGGAAAGGTAATTGGTTGAGATGCTGTTTCTTTAAATAAAGTTTCATCAAACCACTGGTTAAGAGAAATGAATGTAATCTTTTTTGGAGATACATCAGTGTATAAAAGAGAAGTTGTTACACTTTTTAAACTTTCATCAAAGTCAGCAATTATTATTGAATCATAACCAATTTTTCCTAAAGTATCTTTTTTTTTTAATATTTCTAATTTTTTTTCTTTATTAGCATCTTCTGAATTTTCAACTCTTTTAATTTCATCCTCTAAATTTTTTTTTCGAATTTTGTATTTAGTCACTTTTTCAATTTGCTGGGTAAGTTTGGTTGGATCTACATCATAGTAAAAAACTTTTTTAGTTTTTATTTTAGATTTGCTTATTGCTTCTTCTATTTCTTCTTTATAATTTTTTTTTGGAATAAGAACTAAAGTTTCTTCTAATTCATTAATTTTTTGATATTTTTTGATTGCATCAAATTGTGATTTTGCATTTATACCAGCACTTATGATATTTTTCGGATTATTTAAAATTTTATTTGTTAAAGATAAAAATATTGCATCTTCAAATTTACTTAACTCTTTTAAATTTTCATTAAAAACTGGACCAATAAATATTTTTATTCCTTCAGCATAAAGTTTTTCAACTTTTTTTAAGGTTTCTTTAGGATCTGATTTTGTATCTCTAGGTAAAATTAAAATTTTTGAATCATTAATTTTATTTATAGCCATTCTAGTAGATTGAATTATAGACTTTCCGATATCATCGTATTCACCAGTGAGTGGCACTAACAATCCAATTTTTAAACTTTCATTAGCAAAAGTATTAAATGTGTTTAATAAAAACACAAATACTGCACTTAAAAGATATTTAATAATTACTTTCATTTTGTATTCTTTATTATAATGATATTAATTAATGATTCCATTAACTGATTTAAAGCAAAATAAATTTCAAAATGGACTATATATTGTATCTACACCAATTGGTAATCTTTCAGATATAACAATTAGAGCTTTAGAAATTTTAAAAATTTCAGACTATGTTGTTTGTGAAGATACTAGAGTATCTAGAAAATTATTGGATAAATTTCAAATAAAAGCAAATTTAATTTCTAATCATAAATTTAACGAAAAAAAAATATTAAGCAAAATAATAAACTTGCTTGAAAATAAAAAATTAATTTCTTTAATATCGGATGCTGGCACACCATGCATATCTGATCCTGGAGGAATTATTGTACGAGAGTGTATAAAAAAAGATATTAATATTTTTTCAATACCTGGACCTTCATCAGTTACTTCTGCAGTCTCAGTAAGTGGATTTACAGATAGATATTTTTTTTATGGTTTTTTTCCAGAGAAAAATAAGGATATTAGTAAAGATTTTAAAATTTTAGCTGAACTAAATGCATCAATTGTTTTTTTTATATCTGCAAAAAAATTTATTAAAAAAATTCCAATATTAAAAAAATTCTTCTTAGATAGAGAAATTCTTATTTGCAAAGAAATTACCAAGTTATATGAGGAATATATAAGATTTGATGTTTCGAAAATTGAAAATTTTAGAAGTAATTTACGTGGAGAAATCACATTAGTTTTGTCAGAAAAAAAGGGCTTAAAAAATAATAGTAAATTAAGTGAATTTGATAAAAAAAAAATAAAGAAACTTATTAAAAAATTTAGTATTAAGGATATCGTACAAGTAATTAACGAAAATAATAATATTTCAAAAAAAGAAATTTATGATTTTTGTTTAACACTAAAAAATGAAAAATAATTTTATAATAATAATTTTTTTAATTTTTTTAACAAACAGTTGTGTGGGAACTTCATCCCAAGGAGTTTTTGGTACAGGTGTTAGTGTAGCATTTGATCCAAGATCTGTTGGGACCCAAATAGATGATAATATTATGGAAAAAAATTTAATAGCAAGATTATTAGTAAAGGATAAAAAATATCTTTTATCAGTTAATACAAAAGTTTTAGATGGCAGAATATTTATAACAGGAAAAGTTGATAACCCTGAGGAAAAATTGCAAATTACAAAAGCTGCATGGGAAACAAAAGGTGTAAGATCAGTTAAAAATGATATTATTATTAAAAATGAATTTAATTTTCAGCAATCTGCAAAAGATCTTTTAATTACTTCTCAACTAAGAACTGCTCTAATTTTTAATAAAAATATTAAATCTACCAATTACAATATTGATACTTACAAAAAAAAAATTTATATTTATGGAATTGCGCAAACTAAAGATGAACTTAAAGAAGTTATTAAAGAAGCAAAAGAAATTCTTGATGTTGAAAATGTGATTGCTAGTATTTTATTAGTTGAAGATCTTAGAATACAAAAAAATTAATTTATTTTTCCATAGTTAATTACTCCAGAAGAGTAAGCAGCAACTGATGCTAGGTTAAGAATATCTGAAGTTGAAGATCTTAAAGGTGCAATTTCAATTGCTCTCCCTAAACCAATTAGCAATGGTCCAATTACTTTTGCTCCACCTAAAGTTTTCATTATTTTATATGAGATTGCAGCACTATGTTGACCGGGCATTATTAATACATTCGCCTTGCCAACTATTTCTGACAAAGGATATAATTCTTTATAGGTCTCATCCAAAGCCACATCTGGTTGCATATCTCCATCAAATTTAAAATCTACTTTCATTTCTTTTAAAATTTCGACGGCATCTCTTATATGTTTTGTTCTGCTTGTAAGTGGAGTGCCAAATGTAGAATGAGATAAGAAAGCTATTTTAGGATCAAAACCAAATAGTCTTACTACTCTTGCAGAAGATTTAGCTATCTCTGCTAGTTGTTTAGAACTGGGATATTCATGTACAGTTGTATCTGCGATAAAAACAGTTTTTCCTTTGTTCACAACCATATTTAAGCCAAACATTATTTCTCCAGGCCTAGCGTCAATTACTTTAACTATTTTTTTTAAGGAAGATGCATACCTTCTTGTATTTCCTGTTACCATTGCATCTGCATCACCGCACTCGACCATACATGATGCCCAAATTACCCTGTCGTTTCTTGCCATTTTATCACAGTCTCTTTCTAATAGACCTTCTTTTCTATGTAGCTTTTCAAAAAGAAATTTTACATATTTTTCTCTTAAAGATTTATTTTTTGAATTTATGATTTCAATATTTAAATTTTCACCATAACCAATTTCTTTTAATTTTTTTTTTATTATTTCTTCTTTAGCAATAATTATTGGTGTACCTAAATTACTTTTTTTGAATGCAATTGCAGCTTTTAGAGTTTCTTCGTCTTCACCATCTGCGAATACCACTCTTTTATTGGTTCTTTTAATTTGATTATTTATACCTTGCATAATTGTAACAGATGGATCTAATCTTTGTTTAAGTTGTTCAGAATAAATATCAAAATTTTCAATTTTTTTTCTTGCTACACCAGTTTTTATTGCAGCCTTAGCAACTGCAACGGGTATTACACTTATTAACCTTGGATCAAATGTTGAAGGTATAATGTAATCTTTTCCATATGTTGGTCTATCACCTCCCATTGCTGCAACAACTTCATCTGGAACTCTTTCTCTAGCCAAAGAAGCGATTGCATTTGCTGCAGCGATCTTCATTTCTTCATTAATTGTTTTTGCCCTAACATCAAGTGCGCCTCTAAATATATATGGAAAACCAATTAAATTATTAACTTGGTTTGGATAATCTGATCTTCCAGTTGCAACAATTGCATCCTTACGAACTTTTTCAACTTCTTCTGGAGTAATTTCTGGATCAGGATTTGCACATGCAAAAATTATTGGATTTTTTGCCATTTTTTTTACCATATTTTTTGTTAAAATGCTTTTGGAAGACAATCCTAAAAAAACATCAGCTCCATCGATTGCTTCTTCTAAATTTCTTTTTTTTGTTTCAACAGCATGGGCTGATTTCCATTGATTCATGTTGTCTCTACCTCGATATAGAACACCTTTACTATCAAGCATTATAATATTTTTTTCAGAAACACCTGTTTTCTTTAATAAGTTAGTACAAGCTATAGCAGAAGCTCCTGCTCCGTTTACAACAACTTTAATTTTTTTTATTGATTTATTCGATATATCAAGTGCATTAATTAGTGCTGCACTAGTTATGATTGCTGTACCATGTTGGTCATCATGAAATACTGGAATATCTAATATTTCTTTTAATTCTTTTTCAATAATAAAACAATCAGGTGCTGCTATGTCTTCTAAATTTATTCCACCAAAACTTCCTGCTATGTTTTTTATACTTTTTATGATTTCATTTGCGTCCGATGAGTCAATTTCAATATCAATTGAATTTATATCTGCAAATCTTTTGAATAAAACTGCTTTTCCTTCCATTACTGGTTTAGAAGCTAAAGCACCTAAATTTCCCATCCCTAATACAGCAGAACCATTACTTATCACAGCCACTAAATTACCTTTACTAGTATAATCATAAGCAGCATCTGGGTTTTCTGATATTGCTCTTACAGGCGCCGCGACACCAGGAGAATAAGCTAAAGCCAGATCTCTTTTTGTGGTCATTGGTTTTGATGAAATAATCTCTATCTTTCCTGATTTATTATTAGTGTGGAATTCTAAAGCCTCTTTATCAGAGTAATGTTCAATTTTATTTTTTTTCATTTTTATTAATTAGATATACAATTAGAGCTAAATTAAGACTAATATGATTTATGAATCTAATTAAGTCAACAAGCACATTTAGTTTCTATGTTCTTATTAGCAGAATACTAGGGTATTTAAGAGATGTTCTAATTGCAATTTATTTGGGATCGGGACCCATAGCTGATGCTTTTTTTATTGCATTTAGAATACCCAATACATTTAGAAGGTTATTTTCAGAAGGAACATTTAATGCTGCATTTGTCCCCAGTTATTCTTCTGAAGTAGTTAAAGGAAAAAAAAAAGCATATAAATTTGCAAATAATGTTTTCAATTTACTTTTAATTGGTCTTTTATTTTTAATTTTAGTTATTGAAATATTTATGCCTACCTTTGTTTTTTTGATTGCACCTGGTTTTAGCGAAAATTCTGAAAAATTAGAATTAACAATATTATTAACAAGAATTACTTTTCCATTTTTATTATTTGTCAGCTTATCTTCTTTTTTTGGAGCAATACTTAATTCATATAATAAATTTGCAGCGGCTTCAGCAGCACCAATTATTTTAAATATACTTTTAATATTTACATTACTTTTTGGTAATTATCTAAATGATGAATTAGTTAATTATCTTTCTTATGTTGTTACAGTATCAGGGATTATACAATTTATATTTTTAATCTATTTTACTCGTAAATTCTATTTACCAAAAATTTCATTAAATTTTAAAATTGATAAAAAAATAAAAATTTTTTTCAAAAAATTATTACCAAGTATATTTTCATCTGGTGTTACACAAATTAATATACTAGTTGGAACAATTATTGCTTCTTTTCAGGCAAGTGCTGTTTCTTATCTTTATTACGCAGATAGAATTTATCAGATAAACTTAGCAATTGCAGGAATTGCAATCGGAACTGTTTTGCTTCCAAATTTAAGTAAATATATTGAACAAAATAAATTTAATAAAGTAGAATTTATACAAAACAAATCTTTAGAGCTAAGTTTATTTTTAAGCTTGCCTGCCACAGCTGCACTTTTGATTTCATCTGAAGAAATAACATCAGCTTTGTTTGGTTATGGGTCTTTTGATATTTTGAGTGTAAAAAATTCGGCAAATGCTTTATTTTATTTTGCATTAGGCTTACCTGCTTTTGCTTTAATAAAAGTATTTTCTAGCTTTTTATTTGCTAGACATAATACAAAAATACCTTTTTATTTTTCTTTTTTTTCTGTTGTAATAAATATTTTTATAAGCTTGTATTTTTTTAATAAAATTGGATTTATAATTATCCCTATAGCAACAACAATTTCATCATGGTTTAATTCATTACTTCTATTTGTGTATTTAATTTCTAAAAAATACTTTTTATTTAAAAGGTATTTTTTTTCATCATTTATTAAGATAATTATAACTACTTTTATAACTACATATATATTTTATTATTTAGTTAATTTTTTTCAAAGTTATTTGACATATGAAAGTAACTATAAATTAATTACCATTATTTTGTTAGTGATTACAACTATTATACTCTATATTTTATTATCGATTGTTACTAAAGCTTTTAAAATTTCGGATATTAAATTAAAGTATTAATATAATGAGCAAAAAAATATTTTCCGGTGTGCAGCCAACAGGTAATTTGCATTTAGGAAATTATATTGGTGCAATAAAAAATTTTGTAGATTTACAAAATGATAAAGATAATGAATGTGTTTTTTCTGTTGTTGATTTACATGCGATTACTGTAAAACAAAATCCAAAAATTTTAAAAAATAATATTAGAGAAACCACAGCTGTTTTTTTAGCAAGTGGAATAGATCCAAAAAAAAGTATTATTTTTAATCAATCTTTAGTGCCCGCACATTCAGAAGGTGCATGGATTTTAGGATGTGTTGCTCGAATGGGCTGGCTAAATAGAATGACACAATTTAAAGAAAAAGCAGGTAAAGATAAAGAAAAAGCAAGCGTTGGTTTATATATTTATCCAGTTTTGATGGCAGCAGATATATTGTTATATGATGCAACGCATGTGCCTGTTGGTGAAGATCAGAAACAACATTTAGAATTATCTAGAGATATTGCGCAAAAATTTAATTTGGATTACGAAGCGCCGAATTTCTTAAAAGTTCCTGAACCTTTAATACAAAAAAAATTTTCAAGAATTATGAGTCTAAAAGATGGAACTAAGAAAATGAGTAAATCAGATCCTTCAGATTTAAGTAGAAT
Organism: Candidatus Pelagibacter sp.; assembly: GCA_045567135.1. GTDB lineage: Bacteria > Pseudomonadota > Alphaproteobacteria > Pelagibacterales > Pelagibacteraceae > Pelagibacter. The sequence continues at coordinate 19,226 of JBJLDM010000029.1, read as the reverse complement.
TAATATGACTGATACAAAGGATGAAATTGTTAATAAAATTAAAAAAGCAAAAACAGACACCGATTCATTGCCAGGCTCTGATAAAGATTTTCAAAACAGACCAGAATTGGAAAATCTTTTAGGCATATATTCAAGTATGAAAAATCAATCTTTATTAGAAAGCATTAATGAATTTAGTGGAAAAAATTTTTCAGACCTTAAAGATAAACTGAGCGAGGCAATAGTTAATAAAATTGAGCCAATATCTAATGAAATAAATAAATTGCAAAAAGATACTAAGTTTATTGATGAAGTTTTGTACGAAGGTGCAAGAAAAGCAGAAGAGACAGCTAGTAAAAAAATTAAAGAAATAAAAAAAATTATTGGTTTTTAATATAAAATATTTATATAATTAACTACTTACTTAATATAATTAATAATATGTTTATACAAACTCAAGAAACGCCAAATCCAAATTCGCTTAAATTTATACCTGGAAAGAAGGTTTCGAATATTGGTTCAATAGAGCTGATGAAAAAAGAAGATACTAATAACAATCTTTTAAGAAATATTTTGTCAGTTAATGGTGTTGAAAGTATTTTCTTAGGAGACGATTTTTTATCAGTAAATAAAAATGAAAAAATAAATTGGGAAGATATTAAACATATTGTTATTTCATTAATAAATGAATTTTATTCTGATGGAAAAGATGTAATTTTAGATAAAGTTTTAGTAAGTGATGAAAAAAAAGATTTTAAAGAAATAGAAGAAAAAATAATAAAAATATTAGAGACAAAAATTAAACCAGCGGTAGCAAGAGATGGTGGTGATATAAAATTTGTAGAATTTAAGAATGGTATTGTTAAGGTTCAATTGCAAGGTAGTTGCTCAGGTTGTCCTAGTTCAACTATAACTTTAAAACGTGGAGTACAAAATCTTTTGACCCATTACATTCCAGATGTTAAACAAGTAGAAGCTATTTAACTAATGCCATTTATAAAAATATTTAATAAAAAGAAAATAAATCTATCAATACTAAAGAAGATTTTAATAGAAAAAGGATTTACTATTAAAAAGAAAAAAAATTTTTTTAACTTTGATAATTTAAAAAGTTTTTACTATACAGGAATTTGTAGTGTTTTATTGATTTTACTTTCATTTTTATTACCATTAACATTAAATTTTAAGGAAGATTTGATAGTATCAAAAGATACAGTTATAAATAAATCTAAACAGAATTTTGAAAAAGTTTTAGAAGGCAAAACCATAAAAAGTAAAAATGAAAAAATTGATGATGGTTTAGATATAAAAAATTTATTTGAAGATATTTTTTCTTTTGAACAAGTTCCAACAGATACTGTGAGGTTAAGTGCTTCTACAATTAAACAATTATTCAAAGAAACCAATTATAATTTGGATGAAGTAAGAAAGAAAGGGATAGTAAAACCAATTAAACTTTCATTGTTGCCTGGTGAAATGAAAAAAATTGAAAGTACTAAAAAAAAAAAGAATTTATTTATACAAATTGTTCTTCCACTTATTGTAGAGGAAAATAATAGAATTAAATTAGATAGAAAAAAATTGTTTGCTATTTTAAATAGGAGCAACAATACTAATGCTGAAAAAAAATGGTTAAATTTAAAATTTAAACAATACGGTGTTTTAAAAAAGGATTTATCAACTTTAAAAATTAGAATGGATGAAGTGCCGATATCTTTAGCTATTGCACAAGCAGCAAAAGAAACTGGATGGGGAACTTCTAGGTTTGCAATAGAAGGAAATGCTCTTTTTGGTCAATGGACCTGGTCTGGAGATGGGATTAAACCTGCAGGAATAGATGACAATGATTCATCATCACATAAAGTAATGAAATTTAAAGTTTTAAAAGCATCAGTAAGAGCTTATCAAAGAAATTTAAATACACATGGTACTTATAGAAAATTTAGATCAGCAAGAGCAGAAATGAGAGATAACAATGAGGAATTAAATAGTTTAATACTTGCAGACTACTTAGATAGATACGCGGCAACTGGAAAAGAATATACTGTAATAATAAAAAAAATTATTGAACAAAATAATTTAAAAGATTTTGATAAGGTAAAATTACTTCCCTCAAGTATTCAATTAAAAAATTTAATTTAATTTAACTGAAAATTGTAATCCAAGCCATCTCCATCCTTCTTTATCATTCAAAGAACAATTAATTCTTCCTCTTCTAAACAAAAACTTTTCTCTAAAATTAACAATTAATTTATTATTAATAATTTTTATATTGGATTTTTCCCATTTATTTCCTTCATCTGAAAAACAATTTATTTTATTTAAATTTTTTTGATTATTAAAGAATTCTATTACTAATTTAGGAGGATTATTTTTAAAAACATATTTATCTTTTGGTGTAATATTTTTATATTGCAAAGGTAATAAATCTATTAAAAAATCAAACCTTTTCAAATCTCCATATTTTTCGTTAATTGGGAATCTTGGAAGTTCATAACTATTTTTATTTAAATCAATTACACCGGAGTGTTGTCCAAAACCATATTTAAATTTTTGTTTTATATAATTTATTTGTTCTAAACTGTACTCACCAAATGGATAAGAAAAAAATATAGGATTATAGCCAAGTTCTTTTTTAAATATTTCTATTGATTTATTTATATCTTTATAGAAATTTTCAAAAGTTAAATCTAATAAATAATCATGACTGTGAGAATGATTTCCAATAAAAGCGAATTTTTCTTTTTCAATTTCTTTAATTTGTTCCCATGACATATATCCATTTTTCCCCACAGGTTCAGTTGAAACAAATAATATAAATGGAATTTTATTTTTTTTTAAGTAAGGCCAAGCATGATTATAAAAAGAACTAAATGCATCATCAATGGTAATTAAAACTTTTTTTTTATTTTTTGGATTATTAAAATTTAAATCAAAATCTTTCGGATTTTCAAAACTGTATTTTTTATCTTTTATAATTTCGATTTGTTTTTTAAATATATTCATTTTTATATTTGTAGAAGGATATTTATCTTCATTAAACCTATGATACATTAATGAAATAGTTCCTAAATCATCAGAATAATATTTACTATTATTTTGCTCTGCATTAGTATTGTTAGAAAAAAATACTAATATTATGAACAGTTTAGTTATCGATGCCACAAGTAGTAAAATTTTTTTAGTGATCATAAATAGTCAAAATATTTATACTAGTACACACGAAAATAGTAAAAGTAATTTTGATAAATTAACTATATTCATTAATGATTTTCTAAAAAATAATGAAATTTCAATTACTAAAATTGATCAGATATATGTAAACAGAGGACCGGGAAGTTTTGCGGGTATTAGAAATTCATTATCAATAGTTAAAGGTATTCATTTAAGTAGAAATATTGATTATTTTTGTTTTAGTTATTTTGATTTTTTAGACAAAAAACCTAAAAATATTAGATATTTCTTGAAAAAAAATATAATTAAAACTCCAAAATGGATAGATATACCGAATTTATGTAATAAATATAAAATTAAAAAAAATTTGATAAAACCACTTTATGTAAGTTAAAATATATTATGACAGATATAGAAGAAAAATGTATTTCAAGAGGAGTAAAACTTACTGGCCAGAGAAAAATCATAGCGCGTGTTATGTCGCAAGCAGAAGATCATCCAGATGTAGATATATTATATAATAGGGTAACAAAAATAGATCCAAAAATAAGTATTGCAACAGTTTACAGAACGGTAAAACTTTTTGAGGAAGCAGGAATTTTAGCAAAACATGATTTTAAAGGTGGCAAAGCTAGATATGAGGAGATAAGCGAAAGTCATCATGATCATTTAATTGATATTAAGACTGGTGAAATAATTGAATTTGTCGATGATGAAATTGAAAAACTTCAAAAAAAAGTTGCAGAGAAATATGGTTATGATTTAGTTGATCATAAACTTGAACTTTATGGAACTAAAAAAAAAACTTAATTAGTGTCAAAAAAAATATTTATTAAAACCTTTGGCTGTCAAATGAATGAGTACGATTCAAATCGTATTCTAGATGTGGTTAAAAAAATTGGATTTGAAAAAACAAATGTAATTGAGGATAGTAATTGTTTTATTTTAAACACATGTCACATTAGAGATAAAGCTAAAGAAAAAGTTTATCATGAAATTGGAAGAGTAAAGAAAAAATTTAAAAATAAAAGAAAACCCATTGTGATAGTTGCGGGTTGTGTTGCACAAGCTGAAAATAAAGAAATGTTGAAAAGAGAACCTTATATTGATCTTGTTATTGGCCCTCAGTCATATCATAAAATAAATAACACAATTTTAAATTTTATAGAAAATAAATCGAGAAATGAAATTACAGATTTTGACCCAATATCTAAGTTTGATTATTTAAGTAAGATTGAGAATAAAAAAAACAAAGTTTCATCTTTTTTAACTATCCAAGAAGGTTGTGATAAGTTTTGTCATTTTTGTGTTGTTCCATTTACAAGAGGACCAGAATATTCTAGACCATTTAATCAAATATTAGACGAAGCAGAAATTTTAGTAAAAAAAGGTGCAAAAGAAATTATTTTGTTAGGACAAAATGTAAATGCTTACTCGCATTTTGATAAAAATAAAGAATTTAGATTGTCTAATTTAATTATGTCTTTAGAAAAAATTAGTGGGTTAGACAGAATACGATACACAACTTCTCACCCAAGAGATATGACAGATGATTTAATTGAATGTTATTCAAAATCAAAAAAACTAATGCCATTTGTACATTTACCAATTCAATCTGGTTCAAATAAAATTCTTAAATTAATGAACAGAAAACATAGAGTAGAAGATTATATTTTAGTTTATGAAAAGCTAAAAAAAATAAATTCGAATATAGAATTTTCTAGTGATTTTATCATTGGTTATCCTGGAGAAAATGAAGATGATTTTAAAGATACTTTTGAATTAATAAAAAAAATTAAATTTATAAATTCTTATTCTTTTATTTTTAGTCCTAGACCTGGAACAGTAGCTGCAAATTTAAAAATGATAGATGAAAAAATAGCCAAGGAAAGGTTAAAGATAGTTCAAGAAAAACTATTCCAATATCAAAAAGAAAAAAATAAAAGTTTAGAAAGCAAGTATATAAATGTTTTAGTAGAAAATGAAATGAAGGAACAAAATAAATTATTTGCTAGAAATGATTATATGACTTCAGTAATATTTGATGGAAGTAAAAATTTAATTGGAAAAGTAGTTCCAGTTAAGATAATAAATAGTAATCAAAATAGTTTATTTGGAGAAATTAATTTGAACAATAAATTTATAGCAGCATAAAATTGAATAAAATTCAAAGTAAAATTAATACTAATTTAAAATTTTTATATTCAGATAACAATACTATAAGTGTAATATTTCAAAATAATGATTTACTAATGGGGGTTCTTGGTGAATTTAATAAGAATCTTAAAGAATTAGAAAAATTAACAGATACAAACTTATATTTTAGAGGAAATTCTATTATTATTAAAAGTTTACCTAAAAAAAATGAAATTATTAAAAATGCAATTCAGTTTTTATCTGATCAATTTTTAAAAAATGGATCTATAGAAAAAAAAGATATAATCTCATCGTTAAATAAATTTATGATTGATGAAAACAATAACTCCAGTCAGAATATTGAGTATATAATAAAAACTCCAAAAAAAACTGTAATTCCAAGGTCAGAAAAACAAAAGAACTACGTAAGAGCTTTAAAAGAAAGCGAAATTATTATTTCTACAGGTCCGGCAGGAACTGGTAAAACTTTTTTAGCAGTAGCCGTTGCATTAACTATGCTTTTAGAAAAAAAAATTGAAAGAATAATATTATCAAGACCTGCTGTTGAAGCTGGGGAAAAATTAGGTTTTTTACCTGGTGACATGAGAGAAAAGGTAGATCCATATTTAAGACCTTTATATGATTCTTTATACGATTTATTAGATTATGAAAAAATACAAAAAAAAATTGAAATTGGAGATATAGAAATTGCTCCACTAGCATTTATGAGGGGAAGAACTTTAAAAAATTCATTTGCCATTTTAGATGAAGCACAAAATGCAACAGATACTCAAATAAAAATGTTTTTAACAAGAATAGGAGAAAATTCAAAAATAGTAGTTAATGGAGATCCTTCTCAAATAGATTTACCGAACAAATCTTTATCTGGTCTTAATAGATCAAAAAAATTATTAGGTCATTTAAAAGAAATTTCAGTTGTTGATTTTGATCATTCTGACGTAGTCAGACATCCTTTGGTTTCGAAGATAGTAAAGGCTTATTCAGATCAAAAAAATGATTAATGCTGAAATTGTAATTGATTCTGTCAATTGGAAAAAAAAATTAAAAAATATTGATTTATTCATTAATAAAGTATTAAAAAATTTTCCAAAAAAATATCAGTTTAATGGAAAAAAAGTAATTCTAACAGTTTTACTCTCAAATAATAAAAAAATTAAACAGCTAAATAAAAAATTTAGAAAAAAGGATAAACCAACCGATATTTTATCTTTTCCTCTTGGAAAAAAAATTTCAAAAAGTATAACTTATTTAGGAGATATTATTATAAGTTATGATTTTATAAATAAACCAAAGTCGCTAAATATCTTTCAATTCAAAGACAAATTAGCCAAAATTTTTATACATGGATTTCTTCATCTTGTAGGGTTTGATCATATAAAAGTTTCAGAATTTAAAAAAATGAGCAAAGAAGAATTAAAAATTTATAATTTGGTTAAAAAAAAAATTTGAAAGCTTTACTTAAAAACAAATATTTTAGTTATTTATATGTTGCCACACTGGGAGGTATAACCTCGTTTAGTTTGCCTCCTTACAATTATTTTATAATTAATTTTTTCACTTTATCCTTATTTTATGTATTTATTATAAATTACAAAAAACATTTAAAAAAAAATTTGATTATTTTAAATATGGTTGGCTTTTCGGATTTGGTTATTTTGTTTTAAGTCTTTATTGGATCGTTATATCTTTAACTTTTGATCAAAATTTTAATTTTTTAATTCCTATTGCATTAATTTTAATTCCAAGTTTTGTTGCAATATTTTACGGATTGTCTTTGTATTTTTTTTCTTATTTTAAAAATTTCAATAATATAAGTTTGGTCTTAATTTTTTCTGCTCTTTTTGGCTTTTTTGAATTTATCAGGGGTAGTGTATTGACTGGCTTTCCATGGAACCTTTTCGTATTTTCTTTTTCACAAAATTTGGCTTTTATTCAAATTCTATCTTCAATTGGTACCTACAGTTTTAATTTAATATGCTTGAGTTTTTTTCTTATTCCAGCTGTATTTATTTTAAGAAAATCTAAATATGATATTTTTTTTTGTATAATTTTTATCTTTTTAATTTTTGGCGTTGTATTATTCGGAGAAAAAAGATTAAATTCTAAAGATGATAAATTAATTAAAGATAAAAAATATTTAATAAAAGTAATTTCATCAAAAGTTGATATTAATAGATTTTATAATATTGAGAATGAATACAAGATAGTAAATGATCTAATAGATTTAAGTAAACCAGATAAATCAATTCCTACAATTTTTATTTGGCCAGAGGGAATGTTATCATCAACAAACTTAAAAAATATCCATTATTATAAAGATCTTTTCCAATTAAATTTTAGCAATAAACATATAATTATCTTAGGTATTAATGATATAGAAAAAAATAATAATTTAAAAATTTATAATTCATTAGTTGTAGTCGATAATAATCTTAATGTACTCAACTATTATCATAAAAATAATCTTGTTCCATTTGGAGAATTTTTACCAATGGAGAATTTTTTGAGGAAAATTGGTTTAAAAACTATTACTAACAACTATCAATCTTTTTCAAAAGGAAAAAAGAGAAAAATTATAAGTATAAAAAATAAAAATTTTGATTTAAGTTTTTTGCCTTTAATTTGTTATGAAATTATTTACTCAGGTAATCTAAAAAAAACAAATAATTTTGATATTATAATTAATATTTCCGAGGATGGCTGGTTTGGAAATTCTATTGGGCCACATCAGCATTTTGCTCATTCTATTTTTAGAGCTGTGGAAGAAGGTAGAAATATAATTAGATCTACAAATAATGGAATTTCTGCTTTTATCGGTCCCAAAGGTAATATTATAACTAAAATTGAGTCAACTGAGAGTGGTGTTTTAGAAATTAGAAACCTTAAGAACAGTGAAGAAACTTTTTTTTCAAAAAATGGGAACAATATATTCTTTTATTTTTTACTATTTTATATTACTTTGATTTTTTTTTTAAAAATAAATAGGGAGATTAAATGAAAAAAGATTATTTGTTTACAAGCGAGTCAGTTTCAGAAGGCCATCCAGACAAAGTATGTGATAGAATTTCAGATATGGTAGTTGATACTTATTTAGGTTTAGAACCTCAATCAAGAGTAGCCTGTGAAACTTTAACAACTACAAACAAGGTTGTATTAGCAGGTGAAACTAGAGGACCTGAAATTAAGAAAGATGAATTAATATCAAAAGTTAGAGATTGTATTAAAGATATTGGATATGACCAGGAGGGCTTTACTTACAAGGAAGCAACTAAAATTGAATGTCATTTACATTCTCAATCAGCCGATATAGCAATGGGAGTTGACTCTTCTGGAAATAAAGATGAAGGTGCTGGGGATCAAGGAATAATGTTTGGTTATGCATGTAACGAGACTGATGTACTTATGCCAGCTCCAATTCATTTCTCACATAGAATTTTAAGATTAATGGCTGAAGATAGAAAATCTGGAAAGCTTAAAGGAATAGAGCCAGACTCTAAAAGTCAAATTACTATAGAGTATAAAGATGGCATACCTAAAGCTGTAAAATCAGTAGTGATTTCTACACAACATTCCAAAGATGTTAACCTAGCTCAAGTAAAAGAACTTTGTATGCCATATATTGAAAGATCTATACCAAAAAATTTATTAGGAAATCTCGACGAAAACGAAATATATATTAATCCAACGGGAAATTTTGTAATTGGTGGACCGGATGGAGATAGTGGATTAACTGGAAGAAAAATAATTGTTGATACATATGGTGGTGCCGCACCTCATGGTGGTGGTGCATTTTCTGGTAAAGATCCAACAAAAGTTGATAGATCAGCAGCATATGCATCAAGGTATTTGGCTAAAAATATAGTAGCATCAAAAATTGCAGACAAATGTTTAATACAATTAGCTTATGCAATCGGTGTATCCAAACCATTATCCATCTATGTTGATTTGTTTTCTAATGATGAGGAAAAAAACAAACATGTAGAAAAATTGATTAATGAAAATTTTGATTTAAGCCCTAGAGGCATAAGAGAAATGCTTGGTTTAAATAAACCTATTTATGAAAAGTCAGCGGCTTATGGTCATTTTGGCAGAGATCCAGAGTCAAATGGTGCATTTTCATGGGAAAAGACTGATAAAGCTTCAGTATTTAACAAGTAAATAAAGTTGAAAATATAAAAAAAATACATATATTCACCTTTCATTATTGAAATTTCAAAATGGGCTTCGGCCCATTTTTTTTTGGAAAGAACAAATGTTAAATAGAAGAGCAGATAAATTGGAATTATTGAGGATAGCGGAGGCTGTTGCACTTGAAAAATCTATTGATAGAGAACTTATTATAAATTCAATGGAAACTGGAATAGCAAAAGCAGCAAAATCTAAATTTGGACAGGAGAATGAAATTGAAGTTAAAATAAATAGAGATAATGGAGATATAGGAATATTTAGAAAACTTTTAATAGTTGAAAAACCTGAAAATATAAATACTGAAATTAGCTTGAAAGAAGCCACAACTTTAAATGAAGAAAATAAAGGCAAGAATGTTGGAGATATAATTCTTCAACCATTACCATCATTTGATTTTGGAAGAATTGCAGCTCAGACTGCTAAACAAGTAATTAGTTTTAATGTTAGAGAGGCAGAGAGAGAAAGACAATATAATGATTTTAAAGACAAAAAAGATAGTATTTTAAGTGGAATTGTTAAAAGATTAGAATTTGGAAATGTAATTGTAGATCTTGGAAGAACAGAAGCAATAATTCAAAAAAATGAAGTAATTCCAAGGGAAAATATTAAAGCAGGAGATAGAATTAAAGCATATTGTTATGATGTAAGAAGAGAGCCAAGAGGTCAACAAATTTTTTTATCAAGAGGACATCCAAAATTTATGGAAAAATTGTTCATACAAGAAGTTCCAGAAATTTATGATGGATTAATAGAGATTGTATCATCAGCTAGAGATCCTGGAAGTAGAGCAAAAATTTGTGTTAAGGCAATTGATACTTCCCTAGATCCTGTTGGTGCATGCGTTGGAATGAGAGGAAGTAGGGTTCAAGCTGTTGTAAATGAACTACAAGGAGAAAAGATTGATATTGTAAATTGGTCTGAAGATCCAGCAGTTGTTGTATCAAATTCATTATCGCCAGCAGAAGTTCAAAGAGTTAATGTTGATGTAGATAATAAAAAATTGGATGTAATATTAACAGAGGATAATTTAAGTAAAGCTATAGGTAGAAGAGGCCAAAATGTTCGATTAGCTACAAAATTAATGAATTACGAAATTAATATAATGACTGATCAGGAGGACTCTGAAAAAAGACAAACTGAATTTAAAGAAAAAACTGAAAATTTTGTTAAAAATTTAGAACTTGATGAAACTTTAGGCCAATTACTTGTTGCGGAAGGATTTTCATCAATAGATGATATTAAAGATTCCAAAACTGAAGCATTAACTAAAATAGAGGGTATTGAAGAAAGCACAGCTAAAGAATTAATAGAAAGAGCAAAAGAATTTTATCAAAAAGATCAAGAAGAAATTTCAAATAAAATAAAAGAGTTAGGATTAGATAATAATCTTATAAAACATGAAGGTTTAACACCTGGTATGTTAGTTACCTTGGGCGAACAAAAAATTTTATCACTTACTGATTTTGCCGATCTTGCATCAGATGAGCTAACAGGTGGATACGATGTTATAAAAGGTGAAAGAGTAAAAATTAAAGGATATCTTGAAGACTTTGCACTATCTAAAAATGAGGCAGATGAACTAATAATGTCTGCAAGAAATAAAGTCTATAAAGATTGAAAGATGAATTATGGAAAAAAAAAAAACGAAGTTAACATTATCTGGAAATTTAAAAAAATCCATAAGTAATATTGAACGTGCAAAGTCTCATGGAAAAAATGCAGTAGTAATTGAAAAGAAAAATAATAAATTTTCTAATAAAAGAACTTTTAACACTTTTTCAAAACCTTCATCAAGCTTCAAAATAGATCGTGGTGCCTATAAATCTAAAGCACCATCAATAACAAAACCTATATCTCCTTCGAATGATTATGAAAAAAGAAAACTTGCCGAACAAAGAGCAACTAAAAGACTAAAAGATGATCCTGAAAAAAGAGATAATAAAGGAAAGATTGGCTCTAAGAGAAGAGAGTTAAAACTTACTATTTCTAGAGCTTTGAGCGGTGATGAAGAAGGAAAAGCAAGAAGCTTAGCGGCATTAAAACGTGCAAAGCAAAAAGAAAATAGAATAGTACAAAAAGATCAATCTAGAGAAAACCTAAAACCAATCAAGAGAGATGTTAAAATACCAGAAATAATAACTATTAGAGAGCTTGCAAATAGAATGGCAGAACAATCTAGTAATATTATAAAACATTTATTAGGCATGGGTGTAACAGCAACTATTAATCACTCAATAGATTCAGATACTGCAGAATATTTAGTTAAAGAATTTGGACATAATCCTATTAAAGAGGAAAAGACAGAAGAAATAATAAAAAAAATTAAAGAAGTTAAATCAGAAAATTTAAAAAATAGACCACCAATAGTAACTGTAATGGGTCATGTTGACCATGGAAAAACTTCTGTACTAGACAGTTTAAGAAGTACAAATGTAGTTTCAGGGGAATTTGGAGGAATCACACAACATATTGGAGCTTATCAAATAAGTAGTAATTCGAACAAAATAACTTTTATTGATACGCCAGGCCATGCAGCTTTTACGGAAATGAGAGCAAGAGGCTCTAAATTAACAGATATAGTAGTTTTAGTAGTTGCAGCAAATGATGGTGTAAAACCTCAAACAATTGAATCAATAAAACATGCTAAAGCAGCAAAAGTTCCTATCGTTGTTGCAATTAATAAATGTGATTTGCCCGATGCAGATCCACAAAAAGTTAAAAATCAATTATTAGAATATGAACTTATAGCTGAAGAATTATCTGGAGACACATTAATGGTAGAAATATCTACAAAGACAAAAAAAAATTTAGATAAATTAATAGAATCTATTATTTTACAAGCAGAACTTTTAGATTTAAAAACTGATTTTAAAACAAAAGCTACAGCAATAGTTTTAGAATCTAAGATTGATATAGGAAGAGGACCAATTGCTAACATAATTTTAACTAGTGGAACTTTAAAAAAGGGAGATTATTTTGTTAGTGGGTTAAAATGGGGGAAAGTAAGAGCAATAATAAATGATTTAGGTAAAAATATTGACGAAGCGTTACCATCTTTACCTGTAGAAGTATTAGGAATAAATGGTGCTGCAAAATCTGGAGATGATTTTTTAGTTTTAGACAGTGAAAAAGAAGCCAAATCTCTTAGTGAAGCTAGATTTGAAGAGTCTAAACATGGAAAAAATCCACTAATATTTGCAACTCAAGACTCAGCTTTTAAAGATAAGGTTTCACAGGAATTAAATATAATAATAAAATCAGATGTGCATGGATCAGCAGAGGCAATTAAAAGTGCAATTATCCAAATTAAACATGATGAAATAAAGTCCAAAATAATTTTATCAGATATTGGGATGGTAACAGAAACAGATGTTTCTTTAGCTAAAGCCTCAGATGCTGTTTTAATAGCATTTAATGTTAAGCCTACAAAAGAAGCAAAAAAACTTGCTGAGAAAGAAAAAATTTCTATATCAGCATATAATATTATTTATGAAGTTATAGATTTTATAAAAAATAAAATGTCAGGGAAGTTAGCACCAGATGTTGAAGAAAAGGTTATTGGTTCAGCTGAAATATTAGAAATTTTTAAAGTTTCAAAGGTTGGAAAGGTAGCAGGTTCAAAAGTTATGGAAGGTGAAATTTCCAATGATTCCAATGTAAGATTAATTAGAGATGGTGCAATAATTTATAATGGAAAAATTGGTTCAATTTTTAGAGAAAAAGATCAAGCCAAGCAAGTAAGTGCAGGTCTAGAATGCGGTATAACTTTAAAGGATTTTAGTGATTTTCAAAAAAAAGATATAATTGAGGCCTATAATTCAAAAATAACAGAAAGAATGGTATGAGAAGTAAAAAATCTAGTAGACCTGTAACGCAAAGACAATTAAGAGTTGGCGAGATGATAAAACAAGCTTTAGGAATAATTTTTGTAAGAGGTGAAGCTAAACTACCAAATTTAGATACTAATAACATAACTGTAACAGAAGTTAGAATGAGTCCAGATTTAAAAATAGCCAAAGCATTTGTTTTGCCATTAGGTGGAAAGAATGCTACTGAAATAGTAGATATTTTAAAAGAATTCTCATATATGGTTAGAAAAGTTTTATCAAAAAAAATTACAATGAAATTTTTACCAAAATTGTTATTCGTAAAAGATGAATCATTTGATTATGCAGAAAAAATTGAAAATTTAATAAAAGAAACTAATAGACAGGAAAAAATATGACAAACAAAGCCAAAGAGCTTGCAATACATGAAAAAGATACTGGTTCTTCAGAAGTACAAATTGCATTACTAACTGAGAAGATAGAAAATCTTTCAAAGCATATGAAGCAATCTAAAAAGGATAAACATTCTTCACTAGGTCTTTTAAAAGCAGTAAATAAAAGAAAAAAATTATTAGATTATTTAAAAAAGAAAAAAATAGATTCATATAAAGAAGTTATAAGTAAATTAAATATAAGGAAGTAAATGTTCAAAGTTAATAAAAAAGAAATAGAATTAAACGGAAAAAAAATTAGTTTAGAAACAGGAAAGATAGCAAGACAAGCAGACGGAGCAATAATTGCAAAATGTGGAGAAACGGTGGTTTTAGCAACCGTTGTAGGTGCAAAAAAAATAAATCCAGATATGGATTATTTCCCTTTATCTGTAAATTACCAAGAAAAATATTATGCAGCAGGAAAAATTCCTGGTGGTTATTTTAAGAGAGAAGCAAGGCCAACTGAAAGTGAAACACTGATTTCAAGGTTAATTGACAGACCTATAAGACCATTGTTTCCAGATGAATTTAAAAATGAAGTTCAATTACTTCCAACAGTAATATCTTATGATAAAGAAAATGAAGCAGATATATTATCCATCATTGCTTCATCAGCAGCTTTAGCTATTTCAGGTATGCCGTTTATGGGACCTATTGGGGCATCTAGAGTTGGTTTCATTGATGGTAAATATGTTCTTAATCCATCAAAAAAAGAATTAGAAAATTCAAAATTAGATCTTGTTGTAGCGGGTACAAAAGATGCAGTTTTAATGGTTGAGTCTGAAACAAGTGGATTAACTGAAGAAGAAATGTTAAATGCAGTTAAATTTGGTCATGAAAATTTTATCCCAGTAATTAATATGATCGAAGAACTTGCTGAAGAATGCAAGAAACCTGATTGGGTTGTAGAGAAAAAAGATCTTTCTGAAGTAAAGAAAAAAATTGAAGATGAATTTACTGGAGAATTAAAAAAAGCATTTTCAATCAGAGATAAGCAAGAAAGATCAAATTTGATTTCTGAAATAACAGACAAAGCTAAAAAACTATTTGAAGAAAATGAAAATTTTACAGATTTAGATGTTAATTCTGAACTTAAAAATTTAGAAAAAAGAATAGTTAGAACAGATATTTTAAAAAATAAAAATAGAATTGATGGAAGAGGACTTTCAGATGTAAGACCAATTATGTGTGAAGTTGGAATTTTACCAAGAACCCATGGTTCTGCATTGTTCACTAGAGGTGAAACTCAAGCAATTGTAACAACTACATTAGGAACTTCAGATGATGAACAAAGAATTGAAAGTCTAGAAGGTCTTCAAAGACAAAGATTTATGCTTCACTATAATTTTCCTCCATTCTCGGTTGGTGAAACTGGAAGAATTGGAACTGGAAGAAGAGAAATTGGACATGGAAAACTTGCGTGGAGAGCGATTAATTCGTCCTTACCTTCAAAAGAAAGCTTTCCATATACATTTAGAATTGTATCTGAAATAACTGAATCAAATGGTTCATCATCAATGGCAACAGTTTGTGGAACTTCATTAGCATTAATGGATGCTGGTGTTCCAATTAAAGAACCAGTTGCAGGTATTGCAATGGGATTAATTAAAGAAGGTGATGATTTCAGTGTATTATCAGACATCCTTGGAGATGAAGATCATCTAGGTGATATGGACTTTAAAGTTGCTGGAACCAAAGATGGAATTACATCTCTTCAAATGGATATTAAGATTACTGGAATTACATTTGAAATAATGGAACAAGCTTTAAAACAGGCTAAAGATGGAAGAATTCATATTTTAGGAGAAATGAATAAAGCCTTAAATAAATCAAGAGATGGTGTTGGTAAACACACTCCAAAAATGGAAAAAATAACTGTAGATAAAAAAGATATTGCTACTGTAATTGGAAAAGGTGGTGCAACAATAAGAGAAATAGTTGAAAAATCAGGTGCAAAAGTTGATGTTAATGATGAAGGAGTTGTAACAGTTGCGGCACCAGATGAAGAGTCTAGAAATATTGCACTTCAATTTATTAAAGATCTTACTGCTAAAGCTGAATTAAATAAAATATATAACGGTAAAGTTATGAAAATTATGGAATTTGGAGCTTTTGTTAACTTCCTTGGAAAACAGGATGGCTTGGTTCATATTTCAGAACTTGCAGACAAAAGAGTTGCTAAAGTAACAGACGTTGTTAAAGAAGGTGATAAGGTAAAAGTTAAAGTTATCGGTTTTGATAGAGGTAAAGTTAAATTATCTATTAAACAGGCAGCTATTTAATTTTGTATTTAATTTTACCAATTAGAAAAATAGCTATTCCACTTAAAACAGCAAACACCTCTAGTGCATGACCAGAATTTCCTAAAAGCATTTGAACGAAATAAAATAGAATACAAATTACAAACCAAACCAGTATTAGCATTACTTATTCTTTTTTTTTTCTCTTTTTATTTTTCTCTTTTCTTTAAAGGAAAGTTTTGCTTTTTTCATAACACTTGCATCTTTAAAAGATTTACCGCTGTATCTTTTAGACATAAAATTAAGTTATATTTTTTGGATCAGGCATGCCAACTTTATTATAACCAGCATCTACATAGTGAATTTCACCAGTAACACCACCTCCAAGATCACTTAGCAAATATAAAGCTGAATTTCCAACATCATGTATATCTACATTTCTTTTTAAAAAAGAATGATCCTCATTCCACTTATAAAGAAATTTTGCATCACCAATTGCTGATGCTGCTAAGGTTTTAATTGGGCCGGCACTAATTGCATTTACTCTAATTCCTTTTGATCCTAAATCTCTAGCTAAGTATTTGACACTAGCTTCAAGAGCAGATTTACAAACACCCATTACATTATAATTTGGAATAGCTTTGTTAGATTCGTAAGTTAAAGTAAGCATGCTTCCATCTTTATTCATTATTTTAGAAGCTTCTTTTGCAACCTCTGTAAATGAAAAGCATGAAATTAACATACTTCTTAAAAAATTCTCTCTAGTAGTATTTAAATATTCTCCTGATAATTCTGACTTGTCCGAAAAAGCAACTGCATGAACAACAAAATCAATTTGACCCCATTTTGATTTTATATCTTCAAAAAGTTTTGTTACTTCCTCTTTTTTTTCAACATCACAGCTAAAAGTAACATTTGAATTTAATTTTTCTGCAAGAGGAATTACTCTTTTTTTTAAAGCATCACCTAAATAAGTAAATGCCAATTCAGCTCCTGCTTCAGCTAATTTTTGAGAAATACCCCAGGCAATGGATCTTTCATTTGCCACTCCCATGATTAATCCTTTTTTTCCTTTCATCAAACTCATAAATTAAACCTTTTCAAAAACTAAAGTTGCGTTGGTTCCACCAAACCCAAAGCTATTAGACATTATTGAATTTAAATTTACATCTTTTTCAACTTTTGTAACAATAGGATATTTTTTTGCTTCATCATCTATATCAGTTATGTTTATAGAAGCTGAAATAAAGTTATTTTTCATCATTATTAAACTATAAATTGCTTCATGTACCGAAGTTGCTCCTAACGAGTGACCAGAAAGAGATTTTGTAGAACTTATTTTAGGAACATTATCTTTAAAAACTTCCCCTACTGCTTTTAGTTCAGTTATATCACCAACTGGAGTTGAAGTTCCGTGCGTATTTAAATAATCAATTTTATTTTTACTTGTACTTAAAGCCATTTTCATACACCTTACCGCACCTTCTCCTGATGGAGCTACCATATCGTAACCATCAGACGTAGCACCATAACCAGTTAATTCAGCATAAATTTTTGCCCCTCTTGCTTTTGCATGCTCATATTCTTCAAGCACTAAAACACCACCACCACCTGAAATTACAAATCCATCTCTAGTTTTGTCATATGGTCTAGAGGCTTTTTCTGGAGTATCATTATATTTTGAGGATAAAGCAGTCATCGCGTCAAACATTGCTGACATTGCAAAATGTACCTCATCACTACCTCCAGCAAATATAATATTTTGTTTTCCAAGTTGGATTAATTCCATTGCATTTCCAATACAATGACCACTAGTAGCACATGCTGAACTAATGGTATAATTTACTCCTTTAATTTTAAATGGCACTGCCAGTGTTGCTGATGCAGTGCTTGACATTGTTCTTGGAACAACAAATGGTCCCATTTTTTTTGGATTTTTTTCACGTGTTTTGTCAGCTGCTAAAATAACATTTTGAATTGAAGGTCCACCAGATCCCATAATCATTCCAGTTGAAACATTGCTTACATCTTTATCTTCTAGCCCAGAATCTTTAACAGCTTCTGTCATAGAAATATAATTATATGCTGATCCTGGGCCCATAAATCTTATAAATTTTCTATCAACATAATCTTCAAGTTTAATATTTGGCTTGCCATGAATATTACTTTTTAAGTTATATTCCTTATATTCTTCAGAAAATGTAATTCCAGATTTTGAATTTAATAATGATTTATAAACTTCTTCTTGATTATTTCCTAAACAAGATACAACTCCAATACCAGTTACAACTACTCTTTTCATTATTTAAATAATCCTACTTTTAAATTTTCAGCAGAATAAATTTTTTTGTCATCTGCTTTTAATGTACCATTAGCCAACCCAACTGTTGTTCCTTCTTTTACTAAAATTCTTTTCATATCAATTTCATAAGTTGCTAATTTAATATTTTTTAATACCTCTCCAGTAAATTTTACAGAGCTGACTCCTAAAGCCCTTCCTCTTCCCGGATTTCCAAGCCAACCAAGATAAAAACCTACTAGTTGCCACATTGCATCTAAACCAAGACAACCTGGCATAACAGGATCATCTTTAAAGTGACAATTGAAAAACCAAAGATCCTCTTTTATATCTAATTCCGCTTTCAAAAATCCTTTTTTAAAACTTCCTTTATCTTCTCTAATTTCACTAACTCTGTCAAACATCAGCATAGGTGGCAAAGGGAGTTTTGCATTGCCAGGACCAAAAAGCTCGCCATTTCCGCAGTTAATTAGGTCTTCATAGGAGTATGATGATTTTTTTTCCATAAACATAGATCTTTAATACTTTATTTATTAAGATTACAATATACAATTTAATTTCAATTGTTATAAATTAGGCAAAAAAATGAATAATAACAATATTTTTATTGAAAAATTGAGATCTGTAGGTTTAAGACCTACCAAACAAAGAATTAAAATATGTAAAGTACTGTTTGATCGTAAAAAAACATTTCATTTTACTATCAACCATTTAAAGATACTTTTAAAAGAAAAAACAGATCAAAAAATATCACAAGCTACAGTTTATAATACTATCAATGCTTTAACAAAAAAAGGTCATTTAAAAGAAATTGCAATAAATAGCGAAAAAAATTATTTTGATACAAATATATCTAGTCATCATCATTTTTTTAATGAAAGTACACAAGAACTTATAGACTTACAAGATAGCGATATTGGTAAAATTC